>CAZSSV010000098.1:0-8167 GCA_964609425.1 uncultured Isosphaeraceae bacterium
CATGACTCGGCCCCGTGTTGTGCGCATATCAACCTGGTGGGTCTTTGATGGCTGCCTGGGAGCTCCTGCCGCCAGCCGCTACCATCGCCTGAATGACAACCACCATTGATGCTTCCGGTGTGATTTCTCAAGACCGCATTCAATCGCTTCGGGCGGGGCTCTCAGGCGACGCGGCCTATCGCCTCGCTCGGAACGCAGTCACCAAGGTCGGGGCTGACGAGTCGGCCCTCAACCGGGAAATCGTTGCAAATGCGGACTGGACGTTCAGCACTTGGCTGGATGACTGGGCGGTCACGAATCAGAAGAAGTCCGGACGCTGCTGGATGTTCGCGGCGCTCAATCTCTTTCGCGCGGGCGTCATGAAGCGGTTGAATGTCAAGAAGTTTGAGTTCAGCCAGAACTTCACGCTCTTCTGGGACAAGTTTGAGCGAGCCAACTGGTTTCTCGAGTGCATCATGGAGACGGCGCAGCGCGACCTGGGCGACCGGCACGTTGCATTCCTGCTCGACTACCCGATCGACGATGGCGGGCAATGGAACATGTTCGTGAACCTCGTCCAAAGGCACGGCCTGGTTCCGAAGGATCTGATGCCCGAGACGCAGTCCTCGTCAAACACGGCCCGGATGAACGCGGTGCTCAAGGGTTTCCTTCGGCGGTTTGCCGGCGACCTGCGAGCGGCGATGGCGGGTGGGGCTTGTGTGGAGGAGGCCCGCTGCATCAAGGACGCTCAGTTGGCCACAATCTGGCGTGTGCTGTGCACACACCTGGGCGAGCCGCCGGCGTCCTTCCTGTGGCAGTACAACGACAAGGACCGTGTGTTCCACCGGGAAGGTGTAATGACTCCTGTCCAGTTTGCGGAGCGGTACGTCGATTTGCCCTTGGCGGACTACGTGTGCCTGGTGCACGACCCGAGGCCGGAGCATCCCTTCGGAAAGACGTACACGGTTGAGTATCTCGGCAACATCGTGGGCGGCGATCAGGTCGTGTACCTCAATGTGGACACCGACACCATGAAACGCGCCGCGATTGAAACGATCGAGGGCGGCGAGCCCGTGTGGTTCGGGTGCGACGTCGGCAAACAGTTTCAACGGCAAGTCGGGCTCTGGGATGCTGATCTCTTCGACTATGCGGGGCTGTACGGTGAGCCAGAAGGTATGGACAAGGCAGCGCGGTTGCATCTGCATCACACGGCGATGACACACGCCATGATGTTCACCGGCGTGGACGTGCTTGAAGGCAGGTCGCGGCGGTGGCGCGTCGAGAACTCATGGGGCGATGAGGGCGTCGGTCGCAAGGGGTATCAACTCATGAACGACAACTGGTTCGACGAGTACGTCTTTGAGATCGCCGCGCATCGCTCTCGGCTTCCTGCGGAGTTACAGGCGGCACTCGATGAGCCCCCCATGGTGCTTCCCCCGTGGGATCCGATGGGGGCATTGGCTCGTATTCAGGGTTGAATGGCATCCTCGGCGCTTGCGGCGGCGGCTGATTCCGCCATACTGGTGCCATGTGGGTGGGATTCGCCGGGGAGAGGAGCGTCTCATGCTGTGTACCGCGAGCCTGCTGTCTCTCACCGCAGCGTCCACTGCCGTGCCGATGCCGCTTCCCGCCGATCTGGCGGGAATGCAGGTTGTAGAGATTGATGTGCCGGATGAGGCGGTTGTGGACCTGCTGCTGAAGAGCGGGGTCGATGGCCTCGCATGCCGCCCCGCACCAGGGCGAGGACCGTGGGTCGTCGACACCGAGGACCTTGCCATGCTCGATGCGATTGGTCTGTCACACACACCCGTCATTTCGGACCTTGAGGCGCATCAGGCGGACCGAAACGCTGCGCGGCGATCGGCGCGTGAGAGCGCGCGGGGTCTCGACACATTTTACGCCGACTACCGCACGATCGAGGAGTACCAGGATCGCATCGATCAGTTCCTGATCGATCATGCTGACATCGCCACGGGAATCACGCTTGGGCAGAGCCACGAAGGCCGGGACATTCGGGGCGTTGTCATCAATGTGGATGGCACCGACAAGCCGGCTGCACTCTTCAACGGATGCCAGCACGCACGCGAGTGGATTTCGCCTCCGACGACCTGGTACATCGCGGACATGCTCGCCGACGGGTATGGAAGCGATCCACGGATTACCGCACTGCTCGATCGTGTTGAGGTCGTTGTCGTGCCGATCACCAATCCGGATGGATACGCCTACACGTACGAGGCGGGTGGATACCGATTCTGGCGCAAGAACCGCCGTGACAACGGTGGGGCGTGTGACGGTGTTGACCTCAATCGAAACTGGTCGAGCGATTGGAATGGAGGCGAGAGCACGAGCACGGATCCTTGCAGCGATGTGTATGTCGGCCCTGCTTCGATGAGTGAGCCTGAGGTGCAGGCGCTCGCCGGATACTGTCTCGATCACGGCGACATTCGGGCGCAGATTGACTTTCATTCGTACTCCCAACTCATCCTCGAGCCGAGGGGCTATACGACGGTCCCGCCTCCGGATTGGGACGAACTGCACGCGGTGGGAGGCGAGATGGCCGACGCGATTCAGTCGGTGCATGGAATCACATACACGCACGACAACCCGTGCAACATCCTCTACTGCGCCAGCGGAACGCTCATCGATTGGCCCTACGACACCTATGGTGCCGCGGCCTACTGCATCGAATTGCGACCTTCTGGAGGCGACGGCTTCGACCCGCCTCCAAGTGAGATCATTCCCTGTGCCGAAGAAAACTTTCAGGCGGCGCTGGCGCTCATCGACCACGTGGCTTCCCCGATGTCGATCTCGCTTCCCAACGGGCACCCGTCACTCGTGTCCACGGTGGAACCGACGGCCTTTCAGGTGACAATCTCGGCGGGTGCCGAAACACCTGACGCCTCGACGGCAACCTTGCTGCACCGTGGGTCAGCTGGCGCCTTCTCCGAAACTGCGATGGCGCACGTTTCAGGGGACATGTACGTCGCCACGCTACCGACATTCAACTGCGCTGACGCGCCGGAGTACTACCTGGCTGTGGACAGTGTCTCCGGAGCCTCGATGGTGTACCCGAGCGGCGCGCCGCTGGAGCTTATGACATCCGATGTGGCGTCCGATGTCGAGACCGTGTTCGATGACGACGGAGAGTCTGATGCGGGGTGGGCGGTCAGCGGCGATGCCAGCGACGGCCAGTGGGATCGCGGCGTACCAGCGAATGGGCAGCGTGGGGATCCCCCAGCGGACGGCGACGGAAGTGGCCAATGCTGGTTGACGGACAACGTGGCCGGAAACAGCGATGTGGATGGCGGGGCAACGGTGTTGACGTCTCCGGTGCTGCTGTCGCCTGGCGACGGCTGGGAATTGTCGTACTGGCGGTGGTTCAGCAATGACTATGGGGCGTCTCCGGACGAAGACGTCATGACCGTTCAGTGGTCTGAAGATGGATCCTCCTCGTGGACGCTGCTTGAGCAGGTGGGACCGACTGGTGCTTCGGGTGGCTGGAATCGAGCAGCGTTCGATCTCGACGCCGTTGGAATGTCGGGTGTGGATGCATTTCAGATTCGGTTCACAGCGGAGGATGCAGGTGCCGGTTCGGTCGTCGAGGCGGCGATCGACGGCGTGCAACTCGGACGCATCGACTGTGTTGACGAGCATCCCTGCCCGGGAGATGTCGATGGAAACGGCGATGTCGATGTCAATGACGTGCTCGCAGTCATCGCGGCCTTCGGATCGGATGATCCGGCTGGCGATCTTGACGGCGACGGGGTGGTGGACGTCAACGACATCCTGCTCGTGATCGGGGCCTTCGGCCCCTGCTGACAACCCCACCCGACCGCCGGTCACTTTATCTGCCTTTCCCACAACGACTTACGAAACTGCGATTTTGTAACCCGTTGTCCTGTAGCGAGATAAAGTGACCGGCGGTCGCTGCGTCATCAACCTCCATGCCGGGGGTCTGTAGGGCACGCGGGCGCGGAATCGGCCGTGACGCTGCCCAACGGGCACATCGACCGCCGGTCACTTTATGTGTCTGCCCTGCAGGGGGTTACAAAAGTGACGAATCGTAACGTGTTGCTGGGCAACGGGATAAAGTGACCGGCGGTCCAGTGGGGGTGGTGGGCCTACCATGCGTCGCCTCTCATGGCAGCACGCTTGTCGGTCATCCTGATTTGTAAGGACGAGGCCCCCCGAATCCGGGGGACGCTCGAAGCCGTGCGGTTTGCCGACGAGTTGATTGTCGTCGACTCGGGAAGTACCGACGGCACCGTGGCGATTGCTGAGGCGATTGCCGATCGCGTCATGCGAACCGAGGATTGGCCAGGCTTCGGCCGCCAGAAGAACCGGGCGCTTGATCTGGCGACGTGCGAGTGGGTGCTTTCGATCGACGCGGACGAGTTGGTGACGCCGGACCTTCGAGCCGAAATCGTGGCGACGCTCGAGAATCCGACCCGTGACGCCTACCGCATACCCCGACTGACCGTGTTCCTCGGGCGTGAGATTCGGCACGGCGGCTGGTGGCCGGACCACGTGCTGCGGTTGTTCCGGAGGGGGACGGCGCGGTTTTCGGATGACCTGGTGCATGAACGGGTGCTGGCGCAAGGACCATGCGGCACGCTTGAACACCCACTGCATCACGCCGGCGAGCCCTCGATGGACGCCTTACGCGCCAAGTCACTGCGATACGCCGAAGCGGCGGCCCGCGCTCTGCACGCCCGTGGACGACGTGGTGGCCCCATGATCGCCGCCGCCAAGGCCGGAGCGGCATTCCTCCGCAACTATGTGTTTCGCCTTGGCGTGCTGGACGGTCGGGCTGGGTGGGTGATCGCCCGGACGGCCGCGACTGGCAAATGGCACCGGTACATGTATCTGGCTCAGCTCAGGCGGGAGGCGCCATGACCGCTCCGGTCGTGCACGTCAACACCCAGGTCGGCTGGCGAGGTGGAGAACAGCAGACGCTGCATCTGGCATCAGGGCTTGCCAGGACCCACCCAGTGGTCGTCGTTGGGCGATCAGGTGGCGATTTGCTGGACCGCGCACAAAGAGCCGGCCTTGAGACGAGAGCGATGAGGACCGATCGCGGCCTGGGCGCCGCCCGATGCCTTCGCGCGATCCTGAAGGAATTGGGCCCACGGGTCGTGCATGCCCATGCGAGCAAGGCGCACCAAGTTGCGAGAATCGCGCTCTGGAGGATGTCTGCGCCGCTGGTCGTTACGCGACGTGTCGAGTTTCCCCTTGGTCGAGGACCCTTCAGATACTGGAAGTACTGTCGAGGCGTCGCGGCGTACGGCGCCATATCAGAGTCCGTCCGTTCCGCTTTGGTCGCGGGTGGTGTGTCGTGTGATCGCATCCAGGTCATTCCAAGCGCAGCGGACTTTGACGAGATTTCCGCCGTCCCTTCTGCGGAACCGAGTGAAGTCGGCCTGCCACATGGTGCCCGCGTCGTGCTCCATGTCGGCGCGCTGAACGCCCAGAAGAACCAGGACATGCTCCTGCGTGTGTGGGCGCAACTGCAGGAGCGCTACCCCGATGCGCACTTGCTCATCGCGGGAACGGGCTCGCGCCTTCACGAGCTTCAAGCGAAGGCAGCGGATCTCCACCTTGATCGGATTCACTGGCTCGGGTTTCGGACGGACGTCATCGCGATCATGAAGTGTGCCGACGTGTTCTTGAACACGTCGCGGTACGAAGGGCTTTGCTCAACACTCATTCAGGTTCGGCGGTGCGGAGTGCCTGTCGTCGCCACTGCGGTTGGAGGAGTGCCCGAGATCATCGATGACGAGGTGAACGGTCTGCTGGTTCGGCTGAACGATGATCAGGCCATGGTGGAGGCCGCAGGTCGCGTCCTCGATGAGCGTGACATGGAGCGTATTCGGCGGCAGGTATGTGCCGACATGGACCGGTTCTCGGTCCCGCACATGACGACTGCCTATGCAGGCCTCTACGACCGTGTTGCGCCCCGTCAGTAGGACTTTGCCCACACGACCCGCTTGTCGCTCGGCCTCCCCGTAAAGATGCACGTCCCGGGCTCGCCCTGTGAAAGTGGGATACACCGAACGGTGACGCCCATCTCGGCATTGATCCGATCTTCCACTGCCTCGTCGCCGCAGAAGTGCGCCCAGGCGAAGCCGCCGTGGGGGGGGGTTGGCTCGCCGGGCGGGGCGGCGAAGTACTCGCGGAATTCGTCCTCGGAGTTGATGTCACAGGAGTGGGTGTCACGGAAATCTGCCGCCTGCCCATACAGCGTCGCTTGGATCTCCTCCAGAATGTCGTGCGCTCGCGAGACGAAGGCTGTCCGTTCGACGGACTGCTTGTCTCTGTGGCTCATGTCCCGTCTTGCCATGAAGACGCAGTCGCTGGCCATGTCCCGCTCACCAACTTCGAGCCGAATGGGCACGCCCCGCCGCACCCACTGCCAGTTCTTCTCGCCGCCGCGCACATCCCGCGTGTCGATCTCGACTTCAATGTGTCGTCCGTGAAATGGAATGACACGGAGGTCGTCCGCAATCTTTCGGCAGTAATTCAGGACCCCCTCCGGGTCGTCCGCGCGTCCAGTCATCGGGAGAATGACGACATGGGCTGGTGCGAGTCGCGGCGGGATTCGCAGCCCGTCATCATCGCCGTGGGTCATGACCATGGCACCGACAAGTCGCGTGGAGACGCCCCAGGACGTGGTCCAGCAGTGCTCCAGTTTGCCTTCCTCGCTTTGATAGGTCATGTCCTGGGCTTTGGCAAAGTTCTGGCCGAGGAAGTGTGATGTCCCCGCCTGAAGCGCCTTGCGGTCCTGCATCATCGCCTCGATGCAGAGCGTGCGGACGGCGCCCGGAAACCGCTCCCCCGCAGTCTTCTCGCCCGTGATGACCGGCATCGCCATCCAGTTCTCGGCAAAGTCGGCGTAGACGTCGAGCATCCGCTCGGTCTCTTCCATCGCCTCCTTGGCAGTCGCGTGTGCCGTGTGGCCCTCCTGCCAGAGAAACTCGCTTGTTCGCAGGAACAACCGCGTCCGCATCTCCCATCGGACCACATTGGCCCATTGGTTGATGAGCAACGGAAGATCCCGATACGACTCGATCCAACGGCTGAATGCGTCGCCAATGATCGTCTCGCTCGTCGGGCGCACGATGAGCGGCTCTTCAAGTTCGCCCGCTGGCACAAGCGTGCCGTCCGGTCCCGCTTCCAGTCGATGGTGCGTCACCACCGCGCACTCCTTGGCGAAACCATCAACGTGCTCGGCTTCCTTCTCGAGGAATCGCTTCGGGATGAAGAGGGGAAAGTAGGCATTGCGGTGGCCAGTGGCTTTGAACATGCCGTCGAGCACGCGCTGGTAGTTCTCCCACAGGGCGCAGCCCCACGGCTTGATCACCATGCAGCCGCGGACGGCTGAGGCTTCCGCGAGGTCCGCTCGCCGGACGACCTGTTGGTACCACTCCGGGTAGTTCTCGTCGCGTGTGGGGGTGATCGCCGTCTTTGCCTTCGTGGCCATGGGGGGCAGGATAGGGCATCCACTTCACCTGCCGCCGGCCAGGCACGGCACCTTCCTCCGGCCCATCGCGGATTGTGCGGCTCGAGGCAGCGCGATCCTCCCCCGGCGAGGAACCGCTTGCGAGGTGTTCAGAGGGCACTGCAGGCGGGGCGTGCGAGGCCACGCGAGCGCCCCCCCCGTAATTTCCTTGGCTTTCTCGCGTGTCACCCGTACGATTTGGGACGGAGAAAGGGTGGTCTATGAGAATGAACGCGTTGTTGATCAGTGCAACTGTAATCTGCGCCGGTGCGCCTGCGACCGCCGCGGTCGAGTACACCGGTGTTTCGGTCAGCATGCAGGACCCGGGGGGGACACGATGGGTGGAACCCATTGAAGACACGCAGGGCACCGCGATCGAGTGGGACTTCGTCTACCAGGATGCATGGGAAACGCTGGCGGCCGTGGGCGCGGGCGATCAGGCGTCACTCTCAGCTGCCGTCTCGACCGACTCTGGCTTCCCGTCCGCGGGATCCCAGGACGTGTGGTTCACGCTGACCGAGGATGCGGTCTTGACCTGGTCGCTCGACGGCCTCGATCCCCTGACCTACAACCATGCGGCGCTCTGGCATATTGCAGATGCCGAGCCCCCAGCCGGGAGCGACCACAGCGGCAATCTCGTCTTTGGTCACGGTGGTCCGATCGACGGAGAGACCGAGTGGCAGACCTCGG
>CAZSSV010000099.1:0-8120 GCA_964609425.1 uncultured Isosphaeraceae bacterium
GAAGGACAGGCATACACCGCCGCCGTCCGTCCATGAGCCATAGATCTGTTCGAACTCATTGCCGCAGACGGTGGTGCTGATGAGCGTGGGGTTGCTGTTGTAGTTGCAGTAGATCCCGCCGCCGGAATAGTTGGCTGAGTTGTTTGAAATCGTGCAACCGGTGAGCGTGGGGTTGCTGTCGTTGCAGTAGATCCCGCCGCCGAAGGACGCACTCCCACCGGTGATTGTGAAGCCCTCGATCACCGTGTCTGCGCCCTCGCCGCTCGTGCACGCCACCACACGCCGCACGCCCTCGCCATCCAGAATCGTCTCCTCTGGAGCGCCGATCGCCCGGATCGTGATCGGCTTGCCGCCCGGGTTGATGACCCAGTCGCCGGTGCCTGTGTAGGTGCCCGGGTAGACCAGCACTTCGTCGCCACCAGCCGAGGCATCCACTGCTTCTTGGATGCTGGTGTAGTCCGCCGATGGCAGGTCCACCAAGTCATCATCGACGGTGATCGTCGCAGCCTGCGCCGGAGAGATCAGCACACACACGCACACGCACCCCAGCACATCTCGCATTCGCATTTGGCCGCTCCCCGGGCAGGCGCTCGATCGATTCCCAGCCCGTATCCACCCAGCGTAGGTCATCCGCCCACAAACGCAAGCATGAGCCCCATGGGATGGCGCACACACCCACTGAAGGCGTGTCAAACACGCACTGCACCCTGTGAGATGCGGCGTGGGACCACTTTGGTACGTGTCCAGGTGGCGGGGTGGAGGTGACGGAGTAAAGGGTGGCGTGCCGCTGCACGCGCACGGAAGTGCACTGCACCCGCCACCTTGTGGTGACTCCCCTGAACATGCGAGTTGGAATCTCTATGACGTGTTGCGCCCCCCTTCGACGCCTTCCCCGGGGCCATGCCACACACAGGGGCATGCCACACACAGGGGATGGGTTGGTAGTGAACGAAGCGACTGGTGGAAGCCGCACATGGTCAAGCACCCAGCCACTTCACATAGTGGTGAGCACGGCTCAGTGGAAAACGCAGACAGGGGCGGAACTCTTCCTGAATCCGCCCCTGTCCTGGAAGCTACGGTGGGAGACACCGTATCTCGTGGCACCGCCCCGGGCGGGCCGAATGTCAGTCGCACCAGTTCCGAAGATCGCTGCCGACGTAGTTGGCGAGCGGGCGGATGATGCGGTTGTTCTCGTGCTGCTCCATGATGTGAGCGCACCAGCCTGTGATGCGGCTGGCCACAAAGATTGGCGTGTATTGAGGCACTGGAATGCCCATGGCGAAGTACGTCATGCCGCATGGAAAGTCCACATTCGGATGAATGTTCTTGTCGCGAAGCATGATGGCCTGCACCTCGTCGCCGAGGTCGAACCACTTCTTTGATGCAGTGTCCTCTTCGGCGGCGTACTTGAGGCCCCACTCCCGAAGGATGCCCGCACGGTGGTCGCCGTTCTTGTAGACGCGATGACCGAAACCCATGAGCTTTCGCTTCTCTTCAAAGGCTCGTTGCATCCACGCTTCGACCGTCATGGCGCCACCCTCGGTGTCGGCCATGATGTCACGGAGCATGTCCATGGCAGCTTCATTGGCGCCGCCGTGCAGATTGCCCTTCAGGGCGCCAATACCGCCGCACACAGCGGCATGCATATCGCTGTTGGTCGAGGCAATCACCCGACAGGTGAATGTCGACGCATTGAAATCGTGCTCGGCATACAGGATGAGCGAGACATCCATCACCTTGGCAGCAATCTCTCCAGGCTTCTCGCCACGCATGCACCAGAGCAGGTTGGCGGCATGCGAGAGGTTCGCGTCGGGCTCCACCGGCGTGTTGCCGTCAAGCGCCATCTGATGCACGCCAATGCAGGTCGGAATCTTTGCGAGCAGGCGCTTGGCCTTCCGAAGTTCGGCCTCTGGCGATCCGTCTTCGCAATCCGTGTCGCCGTGGGATAGGAGTGAGACAGCCGTCCGCAGCACGCTCATGGGATGGGCGTCCGGCGTGTCCTTGGCGATGTGGATGATCTGATCTTGAATGTGGGCTGGAATCGAACGCTCCGCTTTGAGTTCGGCGTCGAATGCAGCGAGTTCCGTGGCCGAAGGCTTGTGGCCCATGAGCAACAGGAAGGCCACCTCCTCGAAGGTTGCATGCGCCGCCAGGTCGGCGATCTCATACCCGCGGTAGATGAGTTGCGTCTGGTTGACCGAGCAGATGCTCGTATCCCCGACGGCTTGCCCGGCAAGTCCGCGCGTATCTGCAGGCTTCGTCGTGACGGTCGTCATGACCAGGAGATCCCTCTCATTCCACCAAGAACAGTATTGTTCTCGGACCTGGCCCGCTCCTACACCCACCGAAACCCACCGCAGGAAGGGACCAGCCCCGCGAGTGTAACAGAAAAATCGCACATCACATCAGTGATCACAGCCCAATCCAGAATCTCCCCGCATCCTCGATGAGCGCGTGTTCAGCGGCTTGGAGCGTCCCACTCGACGCCAGGCGTGTACCCAAGCAACTCGTACAAGGCTTGCCGGGTCTGCATCTGATCAAGCATCGACTCGACGTGACCGTCTGCGCGAAGTGTTGCCAGCGCACGCGTCACAGCAGCCATGGCAATACGCTGCAGGGTCACGGGGAAGATGACGATGTTGTACCCCATCGATTCAAATCGACTCAGGGGGATGGTCGGAGTCTTCCCGAACTCGGTCATGTTCGCCAAGAGCAGGCCGGGGGAACCAGTCGCAAACTCAGCGAATTCACGTTCGCTTTCCAGACCCTCTGGAAAGATCATGTCTGCTCCGGCTTGACGATACGCGTTGCCGCGCTCGATCGCTGCGTCGAGACCATCGATTCCTCTTGCATCGGTTCGGGCGATGAGGACAAAGTCATCGGACTTTGCGTCCGCGGCGGCCCGAACTTTGGCCGCCATATCTTCTGTAGCGATCAAAGTCTTGCCGTCCAAATGGCCGCACCGCTTTGGGAACACCTGGTCTTCCATGTGCATCGCCGCGGCACCTGCCCGCTCATACTCGGCCACCGTGCGCCGCACCATTTCCACCTCACCGTAGCCGGTGTCCGCATCAACAATGGTCGGTAGACCAGATGCGGATGAAATCTCGCGAATGGTTCGGCATACCTCTGTCAACGTCAGCAGCCCCACATCAGGAACGCCTGCGGTGTTGGCCGCTGCGCCGCCCGAGATGTAGACGGCGTCGAAACCAGCTTGCGAAACCGCCCGGCCCACCAGGGCGGTAAAGGCACCCGGCGCCGCAACCGTCCCCTCTTGCATCAAATGTCGAAGTCTTCCGCCTGGCGTCTCGGTGCTCATGGCGTGGATTGTACGTCCGCCGGGTCCACGAGCCTCGGCAGGCGATAGCGTTCACTCCCGTCGTCGCGAACGAGTACGACCTCGATCGAATCGGGGTCGTCCGGTGACGCTTGGATGATCGCCGCCGCCGACAACTCGTGCGTAGCGAGAATGGGCGCCGCCATCCTGGCCAGATCCTCCCCATCGACATGTTCGGTCGGCACGGACCGCCTGAAAGACGCCTCAATCGCCGCGTCTGCGGTTGGTGCCCAGCCGCCGTCCCGAAGCGCCACCGATACGGCCGTCGCCGCATCCAGACGGCGCGGATGATCGTTCACCAAGACAACCTGCCCATAGCCGGCTGGGATGGCCGCCAACTGTGGAGGCATGTTCGGCGCCGGTGACTCGGAGCCGACCGTGACCACCATGAAGTACGCCGCGACAAGAACCGCCAGCCCGATGATGGCCGCGAAGAACCCCCCAACCCTGGCGCGGCGCGCCGCGCAGCGACGCCGGCGGTCCTCAGCGCGGGCGGCCAGACGCTCCTGGCGGGCATGACGGGCTGCCGTGAACGCGTCTGGAAGCAACCGAACGCCTGGAACGGCATCGTTGACCCGGTACGAACCCGACCACCAGTCGGTGACTTCCAGATTCGGGCGGCCGCGGGTTCCTCCAACTGGTCGCGGAGGCGCCGCAGCCGGCGTGGTCGCTCCGCTCATGCTCGGCAGATCGGCCGGACGCACGCCCCGTGGATCGGCCGAACTCGCAAGGTGCCGGATGTCTGCAAGCATGTCCTCGGCTGTGGCGTATCGCTGGTGGTAGTCAGCCATCGCCCGCCGGATGACCCACCGAACCGCATCACCATGTTCGCGCTCGAATCGGCTCAGGTTTCCATGAGCAGGGAAGGTCCCTTCGACCATGTAGTAGAGCACGGCACCGGCCGAGTAGATGTCGAACCGGGCACCATCAACCTCCGACACCTTGGCACCGCGAAGTGCCTGTCGCACGAGTTCTGGGTCCCGAAAGTACTCCGTGCCGTGGGTTGTCAGCGTCATCGCCGACTGCAATGGCGTGACCAGGCCAAGGTCGACCAGATGCGCGCCCGACGCATTGGTGATGATGTTCTCTGGCTTGACATCCTTGTGCCAGAATCCAGCGCCGTGGTATGTGTTGAGTGTCGTCACCAGGTCGTGGACCCAACCCACCACATCCGCCAGTGCCGGAGCTGCCAAACCTCTGCCAGCCGCGTGCAGCGCGCCAATTGTCTCGGCAAGATGTGTGCCTGGAATGAACGGCATGACGTACCAGAACCGCTGCTCATCATGATCGTGCTCGATGACAAGCCCCAACTGTTTGGCACCATCCAACGCTCGGGACTCGCGGATCATCTGCCCGAGCGGAGAACCGTCCTTGAGATCGAAGCACTTGATGACGACCCGAGCCGGCGCATCTGCGGGCGCGCCTTCGGCGGGCTCAGCGATGGACATGACAGCTCCGGACCCCCCCGCCTCAAGCGAGCCGACAACCCGCCAGCCCGGGAATTCGCTGCCGCCAGCACGGCGTTTTTTCGGTGTACGCCTCGGCCGCGATGCGCCAGAGCCGGGACCGGTGACCAGCCCAGCAACGCGGCGGCCGACCCGCCGAAACCGCCCGCCGACTCCGCCAACCACCGCCCCAGCGGCCTCCCAACGGCCAAGCAGGAGCATGCCGACCAGAACCGGCAGCATCACCACGGTCATCACAACGTGCCAGCACGCCGAGATGAGATCAAAGGTCAGTTCGATGACCGCGCGGCCGATGAACTGAAGGGCCCGAATCGCGCCACGCAACACCGGGACCATGAGGTGCCGAAGCAGCACACCGATCGCCGCGGCCGCGATCAAGCACGCAACGATGGACACCAGAACGATGAGCAAGCTGAACGTCATTCTTGCGGCGCCTCCGTTGAGGCGGCGCGGTGCCAGATCTCAGCGATCGCCTCGTCGAAAAGCGCATCATCGGCGGACAATCCAGCAAGCTCGGCCTCGGCCATTTCCTCGGGCGTGAAACTCCACGTTGCGACAACCTCGGTCAGCCTCGCTCGAAGCTCCTGCCGTGACTGCGTCAAGTGCCTGCTGACGGTCGGCTGGCTGACACCCAGCTGATCCGCGACATCCCTTCCGCTCCGCCCATCGAGCACACGCATGCGATAGACCTCGAACGACATGAAGTCACTTGAGGATTCAGCTCGGCGTATGGCCGCCGCAACCTTGGCCTCGAAAATGCGGCGCTCATACGCCGTGTCCACGGCGGCCCCAATCCCACCCATCCAAGCCTCGTCCAGGTGAGCAGGCCGCTTGCCAGCTCCTCGCTTGAGGGCCATTCTCCGGTCCATCTCGTCGCTGAGGGCATGCCGGGCGATCGCCAGCAGCCACGTGCTGAAGCGGACACCACGGTTCGGGTCGAACCGTTCGATGGACTTGTTCAGTGCCGTGAGCGTTTCCTGACTGAGGTCGCGAACCGTCTCGAAGCCCACACGACCATTGCCCCACTTCATCAATTGGCCCCGGAGCACCGGCCCGAACACCTGCCACAGCTCGAACCACGCCGAATCATCCCTGTCTCGGAGCCGACGCACAAAGGTGGTAGTCAGTTGGTGCATGAAAGAGGGTCCGCCCGCCTGCCCATGATTGGGAGCCGGGACCATCCAGTTTCGCCCAATGAGGCACGCTTGTCACGGGATGAGGCGTGCAACCATTCATTTCTCCCCGCAATGACTGTTTCTGCCGTCCGTACCCAGCAGCCCTGAAAGTGGGCGCGGCCCCCTCCCAACAACGTGTCTGAGCCACCTCGGCTGGTGGCGGAAGGAACCAGGATCATGCCAATCTGCAGAACAATCGTTCGTTGGACACTCATCTCAGGGCTCGCTGTCGGCGGAATCGCACTGGTCATCGGGCCACAGCGCGTTGCCGGCGCGCTTGAAACCGTACAGGACCGGGCCGGCGCCTTTGTGGACGAGTACATCGATGTCGAAGAGGCACGCGAACTTCGCGGCCGGCTTCATGATCTCGCCGCGGTGTACCCTGATCGCATCGCTGAGATCCGAGGCGAACTGGCACGCGTTCAGACTCAGGTGGCCCAATTCGCGCACGACGCCGATGTCGCACGTCGCGTCGTGGCCATGACGGGAACCGACCTCGAACGCATCGCCCTGAGCGTCGACGCTGCAGAACGCTCGGGCGTGACCACCGTCTCGCTCGTTGCGGGTGACGCGGGTGTCAATATTGACGTGGCCTACCGGGAAGGTCGCCGCATCCAAGGCATTCGACAGACCTACCAGGAGCGACTCGTGGCCGACCAGCAGCAACTCGAAATGCTCGTATCACAACAGAGCCGCCTTCAAACCTTGCTCGAGCAGGTGCAGAGCGAGTTCACCGAGTACCAATCGCAGGTCTGGCAGTTGGACAGACAGATTGACGCCATCGAGCGGAACAATCGCCTGATTGCACTGACTGAGTCACAACAGCAGACGCTCCGAAAGTTCAACACGCCAGGCGACACACAGAGCCTTCGAACGATCGAGACCCGGCTGGCGGAGATCAGTGCGGTTCAGGAGGGAACGCTCCAGGCCCTCAATGAGCAGCAGAGGCAGGGCGAATATGAGCACCGAGCGCGATCAACAATGGTCGACACCGTGGGCGTCTCTTCCCCGAACCCCTTTGCCGAGTTTCTGCCTCAGGCACAGTTCCCAATCACGGAAGCAGCCGCCCCGGCGGTTTCTGGACACGAGGTAGCGAAGGCCGCTACCAGGCCTCTTTGATCTCGGCACCGGGGTAGTAGAACTGCAGAATGTCCTTCGGCGTCGAGGAACTGCTTGCCAGTTCCTCGGCGCCGTATTGACACAAGCCGACTCCATGTCCGAAACCATGGCCCTTCACATGCAAGATGCCGCTGCGGGTGGTGGCGTCGATCCATCCGGAGGCAACCTGCCCGATGTCCGCCGACGAAACAACAGCAGGAAAGTCCACACACCGCATGGTGGCAATGGTCGCCCCACTGTGAATCTGCAGGAGCGTCGGCCGATCATGGGCATTCGGCTTCATGCTTCGTATGGATGTGATGTGGGTGATGGCTTCCAGGTCACGGTTGCCGACATGTCGTCCGTGAGATCGAATCGCTTCGGCTACCGCGTCGGCGTCCCACGCTTCGGTCCATGTGTATCTGGGTGCCGCGCCGCAGTGCGGTGGGTCACCATGCCCTCCAAGTGGCGGAACCGCGTTCACTGGGTTTGGGCCCACGGCGTCGAGCGCCGTCGCCGCTCTTCCGCCACAGCAACTCGAGAAGTACCCGGGAACGACACCGCCCTCCCACACCAGTACTTCACCCCTGGTCGCATTCGCCGTGCGAACCGCCTGGGACCACGTGGGTACACCGATGTAGTGCTGCGAGGAAGGCGTGTCGGTGACATCCCATCGCTTGCGTCGCCGCTCATGGCACTCCGACACGGCAAAGCTCCGCGCCGCGATGGCCTGTGCTTCGAACGCCGCACGTGCCAGCCTTCAAAAAACGCCCCAGCAAGAACACCCGGAATGTAGTCCTCCATCGCGAGTACATTCAAGACGTCGAATGCATCCCCTTGGTCGTCGGCCACACATCGAATGTCACCCACATAGGTGCGGTCGCCTTCACCGGACACATGAACGGGCTCGCCCGCCCGAACGGTGATGGCGGCGGCCTGTTTGACCCCAGATGCAAGGTGATGGCCGTCAACCACCCACGCCCCGTGGCGACGGCGTACTGCGACCGGACCGGGCAGCGACGACCCAGCGACCTGGAGGGTCTG
>CAZSSV010000100.1:0-8082 GCA_964609425.1 uncultured Isosphaeraceae bacterium
GTGAACGCGGGCCGGATGATGGCAGGCAGTCCGATGGTGTCGAGGAATTCAAAGGCGGCATCGAGTGTCGTAACAACTTCACTCTTTGGAAGGCGGTACCCGCACGACTCGACCACCTCGCGAAACTTCAGCCTGTCTTCCGCCCGGTCGATCACCTCGCGTGTGGCGCCGATCATCTCTACGCCGAACTGCTCAAGGACTCCCGACTCGTCGAGCTCGCACGCGCAGTTGAGCGCGGTCTGGCCACCGAGTGTCGGCAAGACGGCGTCCACCGGGGTCCCGCGTTCCTGCTCGAGCGCCAGGATCCGCTGAACGGCGTCCCTGGTGATCGGCTCGATGTAGGTGCGGTCCGAAAACGCAGGGTCGGTCATGATCGTTGCGGGGTTGGAATTGACCAGAACAATCCGATAGCCATCCTCACGCAGTGCCTTGCACGCCTGTGTACCGGAGTAGTCGAACTCGCAGCCTTGCCCGATGACAATCGGGCCGGAGCCGAGGATCAGGATGGTGTTGATGTCATCGCGGCGAGGCATGGGGGGAACCGGATTTGGCGAAAGGTAGCAGAACGGACGCTGGTGCTAGGGTGTTCGGCATGGCGGCGACCCACCACGCGTACTGGGTGTGGCTCTTCATCCCGGTGGGATGGGCAGCCGTGGCTGCGTTGTGGTGGCTCATCGTCGTGCCCCGATTGCGAAGGGGCCCCGCTGGGGACGCGACACTGGGGCTGGTGTGGCGAACGTCCAAGACGTGGCTGCGGTGGCGGCAGCGGGTCGAGATCGTCGGCGGGTCACACTTGCGGGCAGCGCTCTCGGCTGGGCCTGTCCTGATTGTGGCGAATCACACCGGCGGCGTCGATCCACTGCTGGTGCAATCGTCCACACCCACCCTGATCCGCTGGATGATGGCCCGAGACATGATGGTGGGGGGCAGTGAAGACGTGTGGGACCTTCTGCGGGTCATCCCGGTCGAGCGGGCGGGGGCGGATACCAGATCGCTGAGAACAGCGCTTCGCGTCCTTCGCACTGGGGGAGTCGTGGGCGTGTTTCCGGAGGGCCGCATCACGCGGCCACCCGGGACGCTCAGGCCATTTCAGGAGGGTGTGGGCCTGCTCGCTGCGCGGACCCCGGTACGGGTCGTCCCCTGCTGGATTTCAGGGACTCCGGATGTCGATGGCATGGTCGCATCCATCGCCAGTTCGTCGCGGAGCCGTGTCGAGTTTCTCGAACCCATCCAGTACGACCGATCCGCCAATCCGGTCGAGGTTGCCGCCGATCTCAGGAACCGGATTGCGGCGGCCAGCGGATGGCCGCTCAACGAGGAGGCCATGCCGCTGATCCTCCGCTGAGCAAGCTCACCGGGGCGCCATGACGGCCGCGAGGATTGCCTCTGGTGAGTCGAGCTCTGGTTGCTGGGACACTGCACGCTCCACGAGCAGCCGCGCCGACTCGGGCCGCTCGCCCAGCGCGATGAGCATCAGCACCGCGTCGGCTGCAGGCGTGCCACTGGCGGGCCCCGGACCCGGCTCGATGGTCGCGGCGGCGCCGCTCAACCAGGCATCGACCTTGCCGGACAATTCCGCGATGATCGTCTCGGCCGTCCGCTTGCCGATCTCGGGAAGGGCCACGAGAAAGGCCGTGTCCCTGCGGGCGATGGCGGCCGCGATGTCTCGCGGTGGGGCCTGCAGGGCCCGGAGTGCCTTTCGGTGGCCGATGTTCTTCACGGTCGTGAACAGCTCAAAGAACGCCCGGTCCTGAGGCGAGCCGAACCCGATCAGCCGCGGCACCATCGATGTCCCCTGCCCGACACCCTCCAGCACGAGCAGGGTGTGAAGGGTGACGAGTTCACCCGACCGTCCCTGAAGGCCGTCGATATCGGCCCCCGAAACCAAAACGTCAATCATGAGCGGTCCGACCGCCACCTGAACACGGTCGTCAGACACTGCTTCTAGTTGGCCTGTCAGTCGAGCGAGCACACTCGCAGGCTACTCACCTCGCCGCCGCGCTGCGCGAGTACCCTGCTGTCCATGCACCACGCGATGATCATGGCTGGCGGCAGTGGAACGAGGCTGTGGCCCATGAGCCGAGGGGGCCGGCCCAAGCAGATGGTGCCCCTCGTGCAGGGCAAGAGCCTGCTGTGGCATGCCGCGCAGCGGTTGGACGGTCTGGTCCCGGCGACGCGGCAGTGGATTTGCACCGGCGAGTCGCACCGCCCGCTGATCATGGCGGACCTCCCGGGCCTCGATGGGTCGCAGATCATTGGGGAACCGTGCCCCAGAGATACCGTCAATGCGGTGGCGCTCACGGCAGCCGTGCTGGACGTGACCGATCCCGATGCGGTCTTCGCCGTCTTGACGGCAGATCACCTGATCACGCCGCACACGCGATTCGCATCGTGTATCGAGACCGGCTTTTCGCTGGTCGATGAGGCGCCGAACCGGATGGTGACGTTCGGAATCGAACCAACCTTCCCGGCAACAGGGTTTGGCTACGTGGAACTTGGCGGGGCCATCGACGGCCACGCACCAGCCAGGCACGCCGTGCGATTTGTCGAGAAACCCGACGAAGAGACGGCGCGGGGATACGTGGAGTCAGGCCGGTTCAAGTGGAACTCCGGCATGTTCGTGTTCTCCGCCGCCGGGTTTCTGGAGGCACTTGAACGCTTCGTCCCTGAATCGGCCGCCGGGATGCGCGAGATCGCTGCCGCATGGGGTACGCCTGATCGCGGTTCAGTCCTCGAGCGTGTCTATCCCACGCTCCCGAAGATCAGTATCGACTATGCCATCATGGAGCCGGCATCGCAAGACGACCACATTGAGGTCTGCACCGTTCCGATGGATGTCCAGTGGTTGGATGTCGGCAGTTGGACGGCCGCCGGCGAGACCATCGATCCGGACCTCGATGGAAATAGATCGTTCGGACCGGCTCGGCACCTGGATTCGCGGGGGATCGTCAGTGTGAGTGAAGACGAGGGTCACTTGATCACGACGATCGGCTGCGAGGATCTCGTCATTGTCCACACGCCCAAGGCAACCCTGGTGTGCCCGGCGGACCGCGTGCAGGATGTCAAGGCGCTGCACGGGCTGCTCGACGAGGACTGGCGCTGAGCCGTGCGACTGCTCGCTGTCGATCTTGGCGACAAACGGACGGGGTTGGCCACCGGTGACACCGAAACCGGCACGGTGTTCCCGGTGACCACCCTCCACATCGCCATCGGTGGCGCGTTGACTGCGGCCATTGCATCCGCCGCCACCGAGCACGGGGCCGAGGCCATCGTTCTCGGGCTTCCACTCAACATGGACGGCACCGAAGGAGGGCGAGCTGCCGCCACACGAAGCTTCGGCAACACCATCGAAGCCGCAAGTGGTCTGCCGGTTCATTATCAGGATGAACGGCTGACCAGCTTCGAGGCCGAACACCGCACCCGCGGCCAGTCCCCCACCCGCGGCACCGACGCGCACGCCGCCGCGATCCTGCTCGACGAGTACCTCACCCACCACTCCCCCTGACCGCCGGTCACTTTATCTCATTGCCCCACAAAGACTTAAAGAAACAGCAAAACGCCAACCCCTTGTAGGACAAGCACATAAAGTGACCGGCGGTCGGTGCCGCGTCTGAGCCAAGCCGACGATCCGACGCTCGGACCACCGGGTGTGCTCGGCCAGAACCTCGGTCGTGCCAGCACGTTGCGACTTGAAGCGTCCAACCCGCGACTGGCCCGGTCGCCCCCCACGAAGTGACCGCCGGTCACTTTATCTCGTTGCGCCGCAACAACTTAAACAGACATTGAAACGCCAAGTCTTTGCCAGACAAGAAGATAAAGTGACCGGCGGTCCCTGGGGCTTCAGAGGTACCAGCGAAGATGGGGCGTGGCTTTGGTCCACGGTGCGGGGTTGTGCTCGATGTGGCCAAGAATGCGGTCTACACCTGGGCCATCGACGAGCACCATCACGTGGCCGGCGGGGCCAAGCCCTGGCAGTTGCGTGATCACCTCTTGAATGCCCGCCCCCCCAGACACCAGGCAGTCCATCCGCGGGTGGGCTGCCGCGCCGAGATGGCCGATCCGCACGTGCCCGGGCGGAATCCCGGCTGGCCGAACCAACGCATCCTGCAGCCACGCACCTTCAGATCCGTCCACGATCCACACATGCGTCATCTTCCAGGGAAATGACCGCAAGTCGGGATCGAGCATGCAGCGGAGCCACAACCGCTCCAGCGACCGATCACCGACCACGGCGAGATCGAACCGCCGCCGAGCGTCGATGGCGTCAATCGCCCTGGCCAGGAGATCTGCCAGCAAGGCATCGGCCGCGTCATCGAGAGAATCAGCAAGCAGAACGCATCCAGGCAGCGGCGGCGGATCTGGCGTGCCGAGCGGCTCGAGTTCGATCGGCCCGCCAGTCACGTTTCTGCCACGCGCCAGTACCAGGCCGCCAGCACAACGCTCGCGGCGAGCAGCACCGCGCCATTGGCCTGATGCGCGCTGGTGACCAGAACCTCAATCACCGGCACGTCCGCAGTCGTTCCCAGATCTGGTCGGACCAATACCGCAGCAAGCCCACCGATGCCAAGGAGCACCTGCAGACCCACCGTTACGAGTACACACCGCCCAAGCCATGTGAAGATCTCATCACGACCCGGCACGACGGTTCCGCGAAGACCGACGAAGATCGCCAGGATCGTGACGATGACCGCCATTCCGACGTGGGCCATCAACGCATGCGAGGCGCCCTTGGCGTCGACACCGCCTGCAGTGATCATGTGCCTGTAGGCGGCCCCAAGAACCAGTTGCAGAATGAGGACGATCACCAACGCCACCGCGAGCCGCCGATCGATCGAGACGCGGCCGTCACCCAGTTTCGCTGGCCCCCGCCGCCACGCCGAACTCGACCCCGCTGCAGCCACGGCCATGAGTGCCAGGATGATCTGGGCCAGGACACCGTGAACGACAGCCAGCAGCGTGCTGGGTGCCAGGTCGGCAGCATCCTGGCTCGTCGTAAACCACCCCGTCACGCGGAGGCCGCCGAGTACGCCCTGCAGAATGACCAAGCCGAGCACAATGATTCCGAGGATGGCAACCCACCGCTGCAGGGAACCCCTCCAGAGCACGACGCAGAAGGGAATCGCGGCCAGCCCAACGAACATGCCGGTCAAGCGATGCGCGTGCTCGTAAAACACGCCCCCGTCCAGATCAGCCACCATCTCAGACAGCGGATACAGGAGCATGTTGTGTCCATACGAGTTGGGCCAATCGGGAACGGCCAACCCCGCCTGAAACCCCGTGACAATGCCGCCTGTCACGATCATGAACAGCGTCAGCGCAGCCGTCACCCAGCAGAAAACGCAAAGCCAGTTCCCGTCTGTTCGCCACGGCGACAGCGCGGCCCCAATCGCGCCACCGATGCCTCCAGCCACAACACAGCCAGCAAGAATCCCGACGACCCAGCCGCCGCCGCCGGCAAGATCGCTTCGCACCAGACTCGCAACCAACAGCAGGTTCAAAACCGCCGAGACGACTCCGACCAGAACACCGCGACCGAGACGAGCCTCGTCACCCGGAATGCCTTCGTCCCGGCGAGCCGCGACAACACCGCCGCCGATGAGCGCCAGAATGGCCAGCCCGAACAGGAACTCTCCGGCCAAGCCGCCAGGGACGAGAATCGCCAGGTAACTCGCCAGCCACATGAGCGTCGTGGCGCCAAACCCTGCCGCGAGAATACGACACGGTCTCGACAACGTCCTGCACTCCGCCAGATCTACCAGACCAGTTTCGACCGCCTGCTGCCTCATGCCCATGTTCCTCCTGCACCGTCGCGGGCCCGCCGCGAGGGAGGCGTATACTAGGCCCCCCAGCAGGGCGAGCCCGCCCTGTGGTTTCACCCATGAACGACACGCTCACTCAACCCACGGCCATCCCCGCGGCGCACACACCCGGGCTGTTCCGGCTGTATGCCGAACTGGTCAAGTTGCGGCTCAGCCTGCTGGTGGTCGTGACCTCGGGCGTGGGGTGCATCATGGCGAGCGGTCCCCACATTGACTGGCTCAACCTGCTCTGGACCGTATTGGGAACGCTCGCGTGCGCGTCGGCTGCAAATGCGATCAATCAAGTTGTGGAGACACGCCGCGACGCGCTCATGCACCGCACTCGCCACCGTCCGATTCCAAGTGGCGCCATGAGCCCGGTACACGGCTGGATCGTCGCCGTTCTCCTGGGATATGCCGGCGTCTTCCTGCTGGCCATGCTGGTGAACCTCTTCGCGGCCGGCCTGGCGCTCCTGACGCTGCTGCTGTATGTGCTCGCCTATACGCCCCTCAAACCCGTCACCACACTCAACACGCTTGTTGGCGCGGTGGTCGGGGGCATTCCGCCACTCATCGGCTGGGTCGCTGTGACCGAACAGTTGTCGATCGGCGCGTGGATCCTCGGCGGGCTTCTCTTTGTGTGGCAACTTCCCCACTTCCTCTCGCTCGCATGGCTGTATCGGGAGCAATATGAGTTGGCCGGATTTCGAATGTTGCCATCGGTCAGGGGCGGCGAGAACGCCGTGTGCGAAGCGACCCTCATCTCCACCCTGCTTCTCATTCCGCTCTCGTTGCTCGCCACCACGCTCCATCTCGCCGGAATGATGTATGGAACCGTCGCCATCTTCGTCGGCGGCTGGTTCGCCTGGAAGGCGATTCAGTTCTACAAGCACCGATCTCGCCCGACGGCACGCGGCGCGTTCCTGGCCAGTCTGTTGTACCTGCCCGTACTGCTCCTGGCGATGGTGCTTGACAGAGTTCCGCAGGTGAACGATGCAGTCATCGAGCTGGTGCAATGAGGCACGACGTACCCAAGAACGCGGCCCGGCTGTTCATGCAGGGAGGGTGGCTCATCCTCCTGGCGGTCGTCGTCTTTGCAGGCGTAACGGCATGGGCATTGGCGCCAGCGCTGCTGAGGATGAACGTCCGACCACCGGGGGACGGCGAAAGCGTGGCCTCATATGCATTTGACCTCACGAACCTCAGACTGCCTGACACGGCGATGCTCGAGCCGGCCATGCTGTACCGCGACATGGTTCCGGTGTTGGACGCCCCCCCCTCCGTCGTGTCTGTGGACGAAGTCCGCCGCGTCGCCAAGACGCGCAAGAAGTTTCTTCTTCCAGGCGATGCCGTCATCGGCGTGCGCATCAACGGCGAAAGCCGCGCCTATCCGCTGTCGATGCTCCACGTTCACGAACTTGTACACGATGAGGTGGGTGGCGTTCCCATTCTCGTTTCTTGGCACTGGCCATCGGCGGCGCCCCGCGTGTTCGACCGGCGCCTGGATGGACACGAACGCATGTTCGGCGTCAGCGGGCTGGTCGCCGGCGGCAATCTGGCCCTCTATCCAAGGAGGCTCGATGGCAACACGGGTGGGGAAGCCCTGTATTCTCAGTTGCTCGGTCGCGCGATCACCGGGCCGCCCTCGACGCTCCAACCACTTCCCCACACATTCACATCTTGGGAGCGGTGGGTTGACGCCAATCCAACGACCTCGGCAGCCGGACGCATTGACGCGCTGACCAAACGGTACAAGCACGCTGACCCCTCGGCGTACTACCTCTCGAGTGGGCGGCTCTTTCAATCCATCGTTCCCGATGAAGGGCCCGACGCGAAGGACCCGGTGCTCCTGCTTGCGAACGGCACCGTCGTCACGGGTGGCCCGACGGTTGAGGTGGTGCGGGCTTCCCAAGGGAGTCCTCCCAGGCTTGAACCCCGCTCAGCCGGCGCGGACCAGGACTACCGGCATGCGCTCTGGCATGCGGTCCACGCGCTCGGCCTCTCAGGCACCGACCCTTGAGTTCCCCTGGGGCCCCGAAACCTCGAGCCGAGCGTGCGCGTATTGCCGCTGAACATGACAAGGCGTTCTGGCCGAGGCCGGGACTCAGAAGGAGGCGGGTTCCGCTCAGGCCCGGATGCCATGGTCGCCACATCGATCCCTGCGCCCACTCGATCCATCCGAGTCTGTGCTACCGTGCTCCGTCTTCTTGAGGAGGGCGCCCCATGCGGTTGACTCTGATCGTTCTGCTGGGGGTGGCTGGCGGCGTCTCTGGGCACCCGGACG
>CAZSSV010000101.1:0-8039 GCA_964609425.1 uncultured Isosphaeraceae bacterium
AGTTCGCGGTTGCACACGTACCGGCGGAGCGCGAGTCTGCTTGATGTGTCCGAGAGACGAGACCGTCAGCGACGATTTCAACCGCGCGGAGAACCGGGACTACGGTGTGACCGATGCGAGCATCACCTACACCAACGAGAAGAGCGGCCTGAAAATCGCTCTGTTCGGCAAGAACGTGTTCGACGAGGTCTACTACGACTTCGGCACCAACTTCAGCAGCAGCATCCTCGGCATTCAGACCTTCTGGCTGACCCCGCCGCGCACCTACGGATTACAGCTCACCTACGAGATGTAACCGTCTCCCCAGCGTTGGCTCCCGCAAGGGGGCCTTCGCTTCTTTGGGGTCAGAGTAAAAATAGGCAGGAGAGTGTGGCAGGACTGACGGCGCCAAGACCTATTTTTACTCTGACCCCAAGTTTGTACTCCGACCAACTCCGACCCCACCAGCCCCTCACACGCCTGAAAACATGGGGTCAGAGCAAAAACCCGCTGATCGCCTGCGCCAGATCGAGCACGTTCAGCGGGTTTTTCCTCCGACCCCTCACACGCCAGGCACCCCGATGGCAATCGGCCGCACCGGCGAACCCGACGCCCCCACCGAACGCAGCGGCAGGATGACGGTACACGACGTCCACACCCGGTCCGCGGCCAGTGCCGCGAGATTTGCGTTCTGGATGTTATGCACACCCGACTGCGTGAGGTTGTGGTGGTGTGCGACGAACGGCAGGCCCGGCGGGGTGCCTTCGGGCGGGCCGGCCTGGCCCATGAGCTGACCCTCATTGACGGGATCCGTGAACGGGTTGTCGAGGGACACCAGCACCACCTGCCGCTCCTCGATGTAGCGCGTGGCATCCGTGGCCAGTCCCGGGCCCATGGTGTAGTAGCCGTCCTGGTTCCAGTTGTCACTCCAGCCCGTGTAGATGTACAGCACATCGCCCGGCAGCAGACCGCGCCAGCTCAAGTCCTGGGCGGCGATCATCGCCTCGATGTCGGCGGCCGTGATGACGGTACCCGCCGCCAGCGGATTACCACCGCCGAGGTGTGTACGGGCATCCAGCAACACGGCGCTGGTGACGATGGGCGGCGCCTGTTCCATGCCGAGCTTCAGCAGGTGCGAATCCGGGGTTGGTTTCACGTCGGCCTGAGAGTGGCCACCGTAGTAGAGCGCCTCGTCCGCCGGAAAATCTCCGGAACCGTCCCAGGCCTCCTCGAGATAGGCAAAGTGACCGAGCGCGTCCATCTGCGTGCCCTGCGCACCGGGTTCCCCGCCCGCGAGCTGCTCGCCATTGAAGGCGTGCCTGCTCCCGGGCAGCCCGGCCGTGGGTCTGTAAACGTACTCGAGCGGTACGCCGAACGGCGACTGCGACATCTCGTCCGAGCGCAGGTGCGAAAGTTCGTACACCTGCGCGCCCGGCTGCGACATGTAGTGCGCGCAGCGCAGCCAGGTACCCGGGCCCTGGGTGTTGCCCATGCCGGCCTGATCACCGGCCGGCCACGGCGCCGATGGCACGAGCGCGGCGCTTGCCTGCGTCACCGTCTGCTCACTGTTTTCCGGGTCCTGCTCTGCGGGCACGCATCCGAGCAACGCGCTCAGCGCTACCGCGAGTGTCAGTCTGTTTCCATTCATTGCCTTCCCCCACCAGTCCAGGTTTATTCGTCTTTGCTCACGAAGCTGTGAACGATCATCACGCCGACCACGAGCGCCGGCAACACTATCAACACGAGAAAACTCTCCCAGGGCAGTCCCAGCATCATCTGGTCTCCGGAAAAAAGCGCACGAGTGCCGCCTGCCGGACAGGCGGCGTGAACGCGCCCACCGCCAGCATCAGTACCCCGGCCGTCGCGAGTCCCGGCAAACCGGGATGCAGCCCCTGAGCCCAGTCCGCACCGACGATGCTGCCGGCCATCCAGACGACTGTCACGCCCACACCGCCAATGGAGGACGCGAGTGCGGCCTCGCGACTCACCCGCTTCGACGTGAGTCCCACCAGCAGCGGGAAGAAAAAGGCCGCACCCACGATGGCGATGGCGAAGGACACGATCCTCAGCACCAGGGCCAGGTCGGGAATGGCACACAGGAATGCAATCGCGCCCACGGCCGCGATGCTCCAGCGCGACACTCTGAGATAGTACTTCTCGTCGCGCACGATGCCGCGCGGCTCGTGCCACACCTTGCGCACCAGGTCGTGCGCGATTGCCGATCCGCTCATCAGCAGCAGGGAATCGGTGGTGGACATGGCGGCACTGGCAATGCCGGTGAGCGCGATGGCCGCGAGCGTCGGCGTCAGCAGCAGTGCGACCATGGCCGGGAAGGCCTGATCGGCGTTGGCGATGTCATCCCACACAAGCAGCCGGGCGGCGCCACCGAGGTAGATGTTGCCGTACAGCAGAAATGCCATCACGAACAGGATCGTCCAGGGCAGGGAACGCTGCGCAACCGACGGGTCACGCGCCGCAAACATCTTGGTGATCAGTTCGAGCCGCGTGCTGTAGGCGATGAGCCACACGAGATACCACGACACAACGTATCCGGCGCTCCACTGCGTGCCAGTGATTTCGGTCCACCCGGGCGCGACGGCTTCGACGGCGTTCATGACCTCCGTGAATCCCCCCACCGCCTGGTACGCGGCCGGTGCGATGATCAAAAGTCCCACCCACATGAACAGGAACTGTGCGATGTTGGTCCACACCACCGCAAGCAACCCGCCTACCGCCACGTACCCCACGAAGATGGCCGTGCCGAGCACCAGGCCCCAGAAGAACGGGATGTCCAGCAACTGCTCGAGAATGAACGCCATGCCCCGCAACTGCGCGATGAGGTACACGATGCTGGATACCGCCACCACCACGGCGCTCCAGGCCCTGAGTGCGGTGGAGTCGAAGCGGTCGCCCATGTAGTCCGGCAATGTGAACCCACCCGAGGCGCGTAGCCGGCGGGCGAAGAAAAAGTAGACGATGGCGATACCCACCGCGAACGACAGGTAGGGAAGTATGGCAATGCCGCCGAAGTTGGCGGCGAAGGCGACCCCGGAGAGAATGGATCCGCCGTGCATGATGGCGGCCATGTTGGCCATGATCATCACCGGCAGGCCGAAGCGCCGCCCCGCGACCCAGAAATCCGCCGTGGAGTTCTGCTGCCGGCCGGCGTACCAGCCGATGGCCACCAGTACCAGCAGGTAGAGTGCGAATATCAGGTAGCCAACGCCGCCCTCCACGCCGCCGTCACTCCGCGGGAACGCGATGCGTCACGGCAACACAGGAGGCCTGGTCATACAACCCCGACATCAGGTTGAGCAGCTTCGAAACCCCGTCCAGGTCCCGAAGCCCCTCGATCGAACGCGTCAGGGAAATCAGGAGCTCCTGGCGAAAGCGCGCGAACTGGTCCGTAACCTGGCGCCCCAGTTCCGTCACCTGGTAGGTCACGTCCTTCTTGCTCGAGCCCGCTTGCGCTTTCTCGATCAGCCCGGCCTTCAACAGTTTGCGCACGGTGTACTGCAGGTTCGACTGATCGTCGCGCTTGAGCAGACGGCCGATCTCGGAGATGCCCTTCGGGCGTTCGTGCATGCGTATCACGTGCAACACCGCGTTGTCCGATCCCGAGAATGGCTGCGCATGACAGCAAGCCAGGCAGTCCGACATCCAGCGCTCGAAGGACGACGACGCGCGCAGGATAGCGAACTCCAGCTCCGTGAGCGCCACTTCGTGCTCGTCGGTCGCGAGGTGCCAGTGACGGTCCAGGCGCGCACCGAGCTTCGGCGCCGGCAGGCCGGACGTTTGTTTGGATGTAGTCATTGACACAACCTTAACAATAATATTATCTTTAATTCAATCATAAAAATTACCGTATGACTTTCTAAGGGTGGATCGGGAAGTTCGCCAATCAGTTCGGTAATACGTTGGCACATACAGGCCCCGGGGCCGATACGTGAAGGAGAGAGGAACGTGAAACGGCAGAAACAGTCCTATTTTTCAGCGCTGACAGCAGCTTGCGTGCTTATTTCGGGGAGCATGTCCTCCACCGCCGCATGGGCGGCGAGCATTATCGAAGAGGTGGTGGTCACGGCGCAGAAGCGTCAGCAGGACGCCTCCGACGTGGGCATCGCCATCGCCGCGTTCACCGGCGAGCAGCTCGAGGCGCTCGGCGTGGAACAGAGCTTCGACGTGGCGGCGTTCACGCCCGGCGTGCACATTTCCGGCAACCTCGCCGGCCAGAACACCCAGTTCACCATCCGCGGGGTCACGCAGAACGACTTCAACGACGTGGTGGAGGGTCCCAACGCCGCCTACCTCGACGACGGCTACATCGCCATCGCACAGGCGCAGACCTTCGGCGTGTTCGACGTGGAGCGGGTGGAGATCCTCAAGGGCCCGCAGGGCACGCTGTTCGGCCGCAACGCCACCGGGGGCCTGATCCACTACGTCTCCAGAAAGCCCTCGTTCGACGAGGTCGAAGGCTACATCGACGTCACCTATGGGCTGTTCGACACCGATGCGGATGCCACGCAAACCCGCATCCTGGCCGCACTCAGCGGACCCATCGGCGACAACGCTGCCGGTCGCATTGCGCTCCTGTCCGATCGGCACGATGGTTACCTGAATAACCTCTATCCCTTCGGCGCACCTCCGGGTCTGGCGGGTGGTTCTCCCGGTCCGGGTGCCGGCGAGGACATGGGCGACAACGACACTCTCGCGGCACGCGCCACCCTCGACATCGAACTGTCCGATGCCGTGCTGCTGCGCCTGTCTGCCAACTACGCCGAAAACGAAGTGGGTACGGGGCCGTACCAGTCCAAGTCCACCATCGCGGTGGTGGACGCCAACGGCGAGCTGATCAACGTGATCGACACCCCCCGGGGCGAGACGAGGCTCTCCATCCAGGGCAACGCCGACGGCGGCGCGGACGTCATCGACGGCGACCAGTTTCTGCCCGGCGGGGGCATCGGGCTGCCAGGGCGCCCGGTTCCCGGCGGCGATTTCTTCGGCTACATCGACCCGGACGGCGACGACTTCGACACCAGCGGTGATTTTGCTTTCGACGACCACGGCGAGACGGAAACCCTCGGCTTCAATGTACGCCTCGAATGGGAACTGAACGACAGCATGCTGTTCACCTCCATCACCGACTACAAGGACTTCGAGAAACTGCTGTTCATCGACGTGGACTCGGCACCCATGAACCAGCTCGCCAACTACGCGGGGCTCGATGCCACCAGCATCACCCAGGAACTGCGGCTCAACTGGGAGTCGGACCGCTCGCGCGGCGTGGCCGGCCTCTACTACCTCTATATCGACAACGAATCCGACAACGGCCTCAAGGCGCCGGTGAACAGCATCGTCGGCACCTTCGTGACCCCCGTGGACATCGGGGTCATCTCGGAGCTCGAAACCAACTCGCTGAGCCTGTTCGCCCAGTACGAATACGATTTCTCCAACGAGCTGACCGGCATCTTCGGCCTTCGCGTCATCCAGGAGGAAAAGGATTTCGAAACAGCCATCGGCGTGCTGCTCTCCCCCGGCAATTTCGACGTCAACCAGGGCGGCTTTCTGCCCAACCCGTTCGGCGCCGGCTCGCCTTTCTTCATCGAAGACGACTCTTCCGACACCCTCTGGGCGGCGAAACTGCAGCTCGACTGGCACGTGAACGACGACACGCTCGTGTATGCAGGCATCAACCGCGGCGTGAAGGCCGGCAGCTTCAACGCACCGCTGCTCGGCGCCTTCCTGGGCGCCGGCGGCGCGCCCGCACTTCCCTACGACGAGGAAGTGCTGCTGGCCTACGAGGTGGGCTTCAAAACCGCCTTCCAGGACGGCCGCACCCGGCTGAATGGCACGGCCTTCTACTACGATTACTCCGACTACCAGGCGTTCCTGTTCGTCGGTGTAGGGGGTGTGGTGATCAACTCGGACGCCGACAACTACGGCGCCGAGTTCGAGCTGATGACCCGTCCCACGGAAGGCCTCGACCTTATCTTAAGCGTCGGCTGGTTCGACGCCACGGTGAAAGACCTGCTGCTGCGCAACGGCTCACCCCTGCCGCCGCGGGATGTCGACCCGACCTACGCGCCCGAACTGCAGGCGGCGGCCATGGCGCGCTACGAGTGGCAGGCCCTTGGCGGCACCATGCACGTGCGCGGCGATGTCAGCTACTCGGATGAGTACTTCTACAACCTGCGCAACTTCGACGCGGACAAGTTCGACTCGTACACCATGGTGAATCTCGGCATCGGCTGGATGAGCTCGGACGAGCGCTGGGAAGTGGATTTCTCGGTGCAGAACGTCACCGACGAGCGCGCGGGCATCCAGGGCTTCGACCTGGCAACACTGTGCGGATGCAACGAGGTGTCCTACCAGCCACCGCGCTGGTACGGCCTCAGCGTGCGCTACTCACGCTAACCCCTTTACACCAACAGCACAGGAGCACCTCCGGAGGACTCATGGGACACGCGCAATCCCCCATTCTCGGCGACAACGCCCTGAAACTCGGTTTTTTCTCGGCCAATTGCTCGAGCGGCATGGCCGTCACCAAAATAGAAGAACGCTGGGTCAACAGCTGGGAAAACAATATCGCCCTCGCCCAACTGGCGGACGAGGCCGGCATCGAGTTCATGCTGCCCATCGCCCGCTGGATCGGCTACGGCGGCGAGACCGACTTTCACGGCAGCGTGCTGGAAACCATCACCTGGGCGACCGGGCTGCTGGCGCTGACCAAACGCATCAACGTGTTCGCCACGGTGCACACCGCTTTCATCCATCCGGTGGTCGCCGCCAAGCAACTGGCAACCGCCGATCAGCTCGGTAAGGGGCGGCTCGGGCTCAATATCGTGGCCGGCTGGAACAAGCCGGAATACGATGCGCTGGGTACCCACCTTCCCGACGAGCACACCGACCGCTATGCGCTTGCCCAGGAGTGGTACGACGCCGTGAAGGCCATCTGGCAGCACGAGGGTGCCTTCGACTGGGACAGCGAGTTTTACAAGATGAAGGGCGTGTACGGCTATCCGCGGCCCTACGAGGGGATACCGCCGATCATGAACGCGGCAGGATCCGCCGAGGGCCGCGAGTTCGCCACCCGTAACGCCGACTTCCTGTTCGCCATATCCGTCGATCTCGACGACTCGGCCAAAGAGGTTGCCGACATCCAGCAAAAAGCCCGGGCCGTCGGCCGCGACACCGGCATGTTTACACTCGCCCACGTGGTGTGCCGGCCCACGAAAAAGGAAGCCGAGGAGTATCTCGCCTGGTACGCAGACGAGATGGCCGACTGGGCGGCGGTGGACAACCTGATGGAACTGCAGGGCATGCACGCGCAGTCGTTTCCGAAGGAGGCGCTGGAAATGCTGCGGGGACGCTTCGCCGCCGGGCACGGCACCTATCCGCTGGTGGGCGATCCGGATACCATAGCTGAGGAGATGGAGAAGATCACCAACGCCGGTTTCGCCGGCTGCACGCTGTCGATGGTGGATTACGTGAAGGAGTTCCCCTACTTCCGCGACGAGGTGCTGCCGCGCCTGGAACGCAAGGGGCTCAGACGGCCGTTCGCCGGATGAGCGAGACGGGTGCCACCAGTCGCCGCTCGGCGCTGAAAGCCGGGGCGATGACGGCACTCGCCTTCACCGTCGGCGGATGCACCCGCGAACTCTCTCCCGCCGAAGCCCGCCGCGCGGGAGCCACATTCACGAAACTGACCGCACACGAGGTGGCAACCCTCGAACGGCTGGGCGAGATCATCGCGCCCGGTAGCGCCGAGGCCGGGCTCGCTCATTACCTCGACCATCAACTCTCGGCCGATGCTGCCGAACAGATGCTGATGATCCGCTATCTCGGTCCGCATCCGCCCTATCTCGACTTCTACCGCGCAGCACTCGAGAGCCTGGATGCCGCGGCCGTGGCGCGCCATGGGGGCGGTTTTGCAGCGCTCACCCACGATGCCGCGTCGGCCCTCGCCGCCGACCTGGCAGCAGGCAGCATCGAGCCCTGGAACGGACAGGGATAGGAAAAATAACCGCCATTATGTTTGATGTCGAAAAGTATCGCCGCGC
>CAZSSV010000102.1:0-8015 GCA_964609425.1 uncultured Isosphaeraceae bacterium
AGACCGAAGGCGACTGCACGACGTGATGACGTGCGTTCGCCTTCACTGCACGCTTGATGACGCCGGCACGCGGCTAATCTCCAACAGCGAGCGGCACTTGCAGCCACCCGAGGTGATGGCGGATCGGTTTGAGTTCCTTCCGGAAGCGATTGCTCGGAGCGCGTCCGTCGCTTCGCGGGCGACGGAGAATTTTTCGCTCGATCGCGTTCGATACAAGCCGCCCGGTGACGTGTGCCCGGATGGCGTGGACGAGAACGACCAGTTGCGTGTTCTGGTGGACGCGGGCCTTCGGCGGCGGGGCGGTTCCAAGTCGATCCGATTGCAGATCGACAGGGAGTGCGAACTCATTGCCGAACTCGGGTACGCGTCCTACTTTCTGACGGTCCATGACATCGTTCGGTTTGCCCGCGGTCGGCGTATTGTGTGTCAAGGCCGTGGTTCGGCGGCGAATTCGGCGGTGTGCTGGGCGCTCGGCATCACCGCAGTCGATCCAGCGAGAGGCAATCTGCTCTTTGAGCGGTTCCTCAGTCGCGAGCGGGGTGAGCCACCCGACATCGACATTGACTTCGAGCATGATCGCCGCGAGGAGGTCATTCAGTACATCTACCGACGGTATGGGCGTGATCGGGCGGCGCTCTGCGCGACCGTCATGACGTGGCGGTGGCGGAGCGCCATTCGGGAGGTTGGCCGAGTGCTCGGGCTCTCGCTCGACGTGGTCGAGCGTCTGGCAAAGGACGGGGACCGGTCGGAGGCGCCATCCGGGGCGTCCCCTTGCGATGGTGTGCTGTCGCTGGCGATCGAACTGGCGAAATCTCTCCGCGGCCTGCCCCGTCACCGATCACAGCATGTCGGAGGATTTGTGATCACTGCGGATCCGCTCGAGGAGATCGTGCCCATCGAGAACGCGGCGATGGACGACCGCACCGTCATCGAGTGGGACAAGGATGATCTCGAAGCGATGGGGTTGCTCAAGATCGATGTACTTGGCCTTGGGATGCTCAGTTGCATTCGACGCTGCCTGGACGAGGTCGGGGGCGACCCTCCCTTGACGTTGGCGAGCATTCCCGCCGAGGATCCGGGCGTCTACGACATGTGCTGCCACGCGGACACGGTCGGTGTGTTCCAGATTGAGTCGAGGGCGCAGATGGCGATGCTGCCACGCTTGCGGCCACGGTGTTTCTACGATCTGGTCATCGAGATTGCGCTGGTCCGGCCCGGGCCGATTCAGGGTGGCATGGTGCATCCGTATCTCCGCAGGCGGGAAGGCCGGGAAGCGATCACCTATCCGAATGATGCGGTTCGGCACGTTTTGGAGCGAACGCTGGGTGTCCCGATCTTCCAGGAGCAGGCGATGCGATTGGCGATGGTGGCGGGCGGATTCACCGCGGACGAAGCTGAGCGGCTTCGCAGGGCGATGGGCGCGTGGAAGCGGCGTCCGGACACGATGCGAGATATAGGCGGCCGTCTGATCGCCGGTATGAAAGAGCGGGGGTACGACCAGCCGTTCATCGACCGCTGCTGGCGGCAGATTCACGGGTTCAGTGAGTATGGGTTTCCGGAGTCGCATTCTGCAAGTTTCGCGCTGCTCGTCTACGCGTCGGCGTGGCTCAAGCACCATCACCCGGCTGCGTTTGCGTGCAGTTTGCTCAACAGCCAGCCCATGGGGTTCTACGCGCCGGCGCAGATTGTGCGAGATGCCGTGGAACATGGAGTCGACGTTCGCCCGGTGGATGTACGGGACAGCCGAGTCGGGTGCACACTCGAATCATCGGAGACGGGTTTGCCGGCGCTCAGGCTCGGCCTTCGAATGATTCGAGGCCTGAGCCGAGACGATGCGGCGATGATCTGCGCGGCTGCCGCGGGTGGAGCTGCGGATCTTCAGCAATTGCATGCGTTCGGTGTGGGGGTCGGTGCGCTTCGAGCGGCGGCGAGGGCGGACGCGTTCGGTTCGATGGGGTTCGATCGGCAGTCGGCGTTGTGGGAGATTCGGCTCCTTGAGCGGGGGGTCTTGCCACTCTTTCCCGCGGGCGTAGGGCCACGGCGTGAGGAGCCCGCGCGGGGGCTGCCGAGCGTCGCATTGGACAGGCAGGTTCACGATGACTACCAGGCGACCGGATTGTCGCTCAAGGCCCACCCGGTCTCGTTTCTTCGGACGTGGCTCGAATCGAGAGGCGCGAGCACGGCGGAGTCGGTTCGCTCGGTGCGGCCGGGTCTGGAGGCGGGCCCGGTCAGAGCGGCAGTGGGTGGGCTGGTGTTGGTGCGGCAGCGGCCGCACTCGGCCAAGGGGATGACGTTCATGACCATCGAGGACGAGACCGGAGCGGCCAACATCGTGATTACACCGCAGGTGTACCGCCGTTGTCGCGCAGCCATTCGGTTGAGCCCACTCGTGCTCGTATACGGCGTCGTCGAGCGGCGAGGCGAGGTCGTTCACCTGAAGGCTGAAGAAGTCGTCGCCTGGGAGACCGAACACGGGTCCGGCCCACGTGGGCTACAGCGCGAAGACCAGAATGAACACGATCAGCACGGCGACCGTGATGGCCACCATCAATCGTCGTTGAAAGTCTGCGGCGGCCGGCGGTCTGCGAAGCACACGACCGCCGATCCAGGCGCCGCATGACGGGCACGACTCGGCCTCGTCCCAGACTCGGTCGCCACACTCGGGACACCACCCGGACTGCTCGCCTTCGTCCCCAAACCGGGCGATGTCCTCGGGAGATGGGTCTTCGTCGCGCACGAAACTAGGGGGCGCCGGTGCGTTCGAGCCGGACGCTTGAGGGAACCGGCCGTTGTGGGTTGAGTTTGATGGGACCAGACGGTGTCTCAAGGGCGCCATTCACGATGACGATCGGAAACTCGGCCGCGGGCAGCAGACGTGCCCACCCCCACGGGGCCCAGGAGTCGTAGGCGGTTGCCGTCTTCAGCGGGCCAAAACTCCATGCGAGCGGAATTCGGCGCTGCAATTGTCGCAGCGTGCCAAACCCGGTCCACGCATTCTGAGGGTTGAGCGACCCCAACGCCTGCTGGCGAAGGATGTCAGGGTCAAACGGCGTCCATCCGCAGGCGGGCAGATAGACCTCGGCCCACACACCGTATTCGTCGAGCCGTCCATACCCGGCGCCCCCGAGTCCGACCACGGGCCGCGCGGGCAGCCCCGCCGCGCGAAGCATGGCCACGCAGATGCACACGAGATCTGCGGGCGATCCAGTTCCTGCTTCGGCAGCCTGCTTGGCACCCTGCACGCCAATGCCGCGAAGCTGGCTCTGAGGGCCCACGCTCATTCGTACATTCGCAGTGTCCACGACCTTGAATCTGCTGCACGCGTCTCGCACGATGAGCTTTGCCGCCTGGGCGGGTGGGACGCTTCGGACGGCACCCTGGGTGAGCGCCTGCACCGTCTCGGTGATGATCTCCGCGTCGGACTCGATCAGCGTGCTCGACGTGAGCAGCGGGACCACCGCCGCGGGCCACTGCTCCGGCCACGCGATCTGCATGGCGGCCGCATCGTCGAAACTGCTTGACCACACGGTTGCCGTCGCGACCAGTTGAACCTCAAGGGGCCAGGTCTGGACCTGGGGTACGGTGATCCGCAGATCGCCCCCACCCAAATCGTCTGGACCAACGAGGGCTTCGACGGCGTCCACCTCGATGGCTTCGCCGCCCGCCTTGAGCACGGCAGAGAACCCGGCCGAATCGAGTGTGCTCCACGGGCCGGTGACGATGAGTGGCATCGTCCATGGCTGGCCCTGTCCGGATGCCGGCGGGTAGTTGATGGTCGTTGTGACCGTCATCCGATGCCGGACGGACTCGGTTCGTTGCAGCGGGCCCTGAGGGTCGATGACCGGTGGTTCAGCAGCCGTCGATTGGCTTAGGGCGGCGAAGATGAGCGCGCCGGACATGATCATGAGAGTGGACTCTTGAACCCGATTCCCAGCACGAGGGATCCGAACGTTCGGAGGAACTCAGCCAGTGCCAGGTTGATGATGATGATCGCGAGGAACGAGGATACGAACGATTCGGTGGTCGCGCGGCCGACCCCCGCCGCGCCGGGCTTGCAATGGAACCCTTTGTAGCACGAAATGAGCCCGATGCTCAGGCCAAAGAGCGTCGCCTTGATCAGGCCGGTCGCCGGCGCCCACCATGTCAGGAACCAGGCTGTGTTGTCCCAGTACTCGCGTTCGGAGACGCCGTGCCATGCGACGGTGAACGCCCAGCCTCCGGCGACCCCGAGCAAGTCTGAAAAGATGGTCAGAATCGGCGTCATGAGCGTGCACGCCAGCACCCGAGGGACGACGAGGACGGCGATTGGGTCTGCCCCCATGGCGCGGACAGCATCCAACTGTTCCGTCACTCGCATGGTGCCGCGTTCGGCGGTCAGGGCCCCGCCGACGCGGCCCGCAACCATGACCGCGGCCAGCACGGGGCCGATCTGCTTGACGACGGAGACGTTGATGATCATGCCCAGTTTGGATTCAAGCCCGTAGGCCTGGAACTGGGCGAAACTCTCAATTGCCAGAATCAACCCGATGAATGCGCCGGTGATGGCAACGACCGGCACACTGAGCACGCCGATATCCAGAAGCAGCGGGGCAAGAATGCGCCACCGGAGCCACCGCCCAGGAGCCACGACCATGGCCGCAGCAGCCCGCCCGGTGAAACGCGTGAAGCGGCCTGCCCCCTGGACGGGCATGCGGACGCTGCGGCCCAACAGGCCCGCTGCCGAAACCGCTTTGCTCACCGGGCCGGCTCCGCGGACTCGGTCACTTCATCGGCTCGTCGAACGCGCCCTGCGTGGACGTATCGACCTCGACGACGGTTGCAGTCGCCGTCGCGGGGGACGGGACCAGATACATCTCGACGCGGCGATTGGCTGCCGTGCCGCCTGTGGCGTTGGGGACGATCGGGTGGAACTCGCCGTCGCCAGCGACACGCACCTGAGTCGGATCGACACCTGCCTTGACCAGCGCATTCCGCACCGCGATGGCGCGGTGTACCGAGAGATGGAGATTCGTCGGGTGGGCCTGCCTGGAGTGTGTGACCGGGACGTCATCGGTATGACCAACCACCAGCACCTCGAGGGGGACCGCGGTCGGTGAGGAAATGATGTCAGCGATCGCCTCGAGCGGTGTGTCGCTCGTGGGCCGCAACTGGTCCGAGCCGCTGGCGAAGGTGAGATCGCTTGAGAATCGCAGCATGCCGCTGTTGGGATCAAAGGAGATGTGCTCCGGGTTCGACGCGGCGATCGCGGCCAGCGCCGACTCCATGTCCTCGGGGAGCTGTCCGACCTCAAGCGCCGTCAGGTGCCGCGCCAGCGTGTCGTTCCGTTCCGCCAGCGTGTCCCAACGGCCACTGAGGTCGTCGTACTCCCCTTGAAGCCGGTCAATGTCGGTTCGGGCCTGATCAAGTTCCTGGTTGCGGCGAACAAGTGTCTGTTCGATCTCGCCGCGATCGCGTTCGGCATCGCTCAACTGTTGTACGAGCGAACGATTGACGTTCTGGAGGGCTTCGTACTTTCGATTGTTCTGGTTGGTGCAGCCAACCGTCGTGAGGACCGAGGCGGTCAGAAGGCCCAGCGTCAGGCGATGGAACATGGTGGTCTTCCCTCCATAGGCATGGAAATCATTGGCAGGCCCGCAGAGGGTCCCACGCCGCGATCCGCGTCCACCGCGGCCCGATCGGCTCGGCCAGTGTATAAACCGATGCCCCAGCAGGTTGGAGTCGATCGTGCCCATGCGTGAAACCTGTGGAGAACCTGTCCACAAGCGCCGACTGATCCATGCCGGCGGCGCGATTGATGCATTCGGAGTGGATCACGCGCCCGCCGCCATTCTGGTGGAGGCGGGGGCCATTCGATCGGGCGGTTCGCCCGCCTCGATTGGCCGGCCGGCCGACGCCGGCCTTGAGGACTGGAGCGGTGCGGTCGTGGTGCCCGGGCTGGTCAATGTGCACGCGCACCTCGAGTTGAGTGGGGACGGAGTCTGGCCGCCCCCAGGCCGAGATTTCCGCGGCTGGGTCGGGCGGGTTCGCGCGCTGCGGGCGGCGGCCTCGACGGAGGACGTGCGGCAGGCGGTTCAACGAGGGATTGCCCTCTCGCTGGTGGGCGGCACCAGTTGCATCGGTGACATCGCGGGGCACCCGCCCGCGGCCTCGATTGCGTGCCTCAGGGCCAGCCCGCTCAGGGGCACGAGCTTCATCGAGTGCTTCGGCATCGGCGACGGGCAGCAGGCCGCCGTGGCGCGGATGCACGAGACCCTTGCCGCGTATCCGGCGAATGAGCGCGGCGTCCGGGTCGGTGTATCTCCACACGCGCCCTACTCCTGCGGGCCTGAGCTCTACGCCGCCGCCGCGGACACGAAGCGGCAGGTCATGACCCACCTGGCAGAAACGCCGGACGAGCTGGAGCTCTCCAGGCATGGAACCGGCCAACTGAGAGACATGCTTGAGCGGGACATCGGCGTGTGGAATGCCGGCGTCATCTGCCCGCGGGTGCATCCGGTGGAGGCGCTGCAGGCACCGTTGAGGGCGGCTCACGCGGTGTGCGTGCACGTCAACTGGCTCGAACCAATTCACATTGAGATGCTTGCCGACGCGGGGGTTCGCATTGCATTCTGCCCCCGGGCGTCCGCGGCCTTCGGGCATGGGCCGCCCGCGCTGCCGCATCATCCATGGGCAGCGCTGCGAGCGGCTGGTGTGCCGGTCGGCCTGGGCACCGATTCGCTGCTGTGCCTGGATACGCCGAGTCGCATCAGTGTGCTTGATGAGATGCGGTTGCTCCACGCGCGCGATGGCGTGGACGCGCGGACGCTCCTGGCCATGGCCACCGCCGACGGCGCCGCCGTGCTGGATCTCGACCCCGCGCTGGTCGCAATCGGTCCCGGGGCGGCCGGCTTGCTGGCCCTCCAGGGGCGCGGCCAGCACGCGGTGTCGATGCTCCAAGACGCTCTGGACCGCGCAGAGGCCCCTCAATGGGTCCTTGCCCCAGCCGTTTGAGGTCGAGCGGGCCGCCGTGGCGAGCCGGCAAATCTTGAAGTTGTCACGCGTGATCGCGGGAACGCCCGATATCATCCTGACTCGAGATCGCACGATCGAGCACCATGCCATGAGCCACGACTTCAGTCCCACCCAGATCAGCCTCTTCCGATCGGCCGGACCGTATCCGGTTGAAGCCTACGCATTTGTGTGTGACGGCCTTTCATACACGGCCGATCACATCAGCACCGAGCACGACATGTTCAATATGGGCCGGCATGTGTCCGGCCAGGAGTTGTGCATGGGTCTGCGGGACTTCGCCATTCAGCGGTACGGCATGCTTGCCCAGACCGTGCTGGACTGCTGGTGTGTGCACCGCACCGAGGATTTCGGCCGCATGGTGTTCGCCATGATCGAGGCCGGCCTGTTCAAACAGCAGCCCGAAGACTCGATCGCTGACTTTGCAAACGTCTACGACTTCCGGGAGGCGTTCGATCTCCGCGACATGGAGGCGCGGATCGGGGCACCCCAGCCGGGTTGAAACTCGACAGAGGAGACGTCGCATGAGCCAGGACGGCCAGAAGCGACCGACACGCGACCTTCACCTGTGGGAGATTCGAGGCATCCGCGATGTCCTCACCGTGCTGCTCGTCGCCGGAATTTTCTGGCTGGGCTACGCGATGCGGGATGTCACGATTCCGCTGTTGGTCGCCCTGCTCCTTGCGTATCTGTTTGAGCCGGCCATCGCCTGGATGGCGAAGACCAGATGGATTCCCTTTGGGCGGGTTGGCGCTGTCTCATGCCTGCTGATCGCGACAACGCTGGTGCTGATTGCAGGGCTGGCCCTGGTCCTACCCCGCGTTGTGGGGCAGGCGGGCGACCTCATTCACGATGTGCAGAGCGGTCTGGTCCGCGAGCGATTGACGCGTGCTGTGCAGACCTACGTTCCCGAGGAGTATGTCCAGGATGCCTTGAATCTGCTCGCCGAGTTACCGGCGGGCAACACCGACGCCGCCCTTCCGCCCGACGCGCCAGGTGCCGTTGAC
>CAZSSV010000103.1:0-6022 GCA_964609425.1 uncultured Isosphaeraceae bacterium
CGTGCGAAACGTCTCGTAAAGCATGGTGCTCGTGAGTTCGGCTGGAATCACGGTTTCGGGAAGTACGTTCCAGGCCAATCCATTGATGGTTGCCAGGCCGAGTTTGGCGTCGATCTCAAGGTGCAGCAGCCCGACCGGATTGGAGCTGTCATCAAACCCGACAGTGACCGTCATGGACAGCGGAATCGGATTGTTGCCACTGCCTCCCCACACGCCGGGGAGGGTCCGTGTGCCGTCCGGATGACTCTCCGCGTCGTAGTCACCAATGAGCGAGCCTTCGAAATCGGTACTCATGAGGCCGGCCAGCGTCATCGTGCTGTCCGGGGAGAGGTCGAACGGGGCGGCCATCGTCGCCGCTGCCATGCAGCCTGCGGCCCCACATCCTGCAATCCATGTCATTGTCAAGGCTCCTCTCACAGACATCCCCCCAGTCTGCCATAGATGGCGGGGAAAGCCAAGCATGGAATGATGTCAGGCCTTGACCGGCCCCCTCTTGAGGGCCAATACTGCATGATCAAGAGGCCAGGCCTCGAAGGAGACTCCACCATGAAGGTACTCGCAGTGACAGTTCTGGCCACGTTGGCCGGCTTTGTGGCCGGTTGCGACAATTCGGCCAAGTCGGGAACCCTGATCGGAGCCGGTACCGGGGCGCTCGCGGGCCAGGCCATTGGGCACAACACGGAAGGCACGCTCATCGGCGCGGGCGTGGGTGCCCTTGGCGGCTACATCATCGGAAATGAAATGGACAAGAAGCGTGAGCAGCAGCAGGCTGAGGCGCGCGCGGCTGACCCTGCATATCAGCAGAACCGCCGTACGGACCAGGTGCAGGCTGAGAATGAGCGCCTTCGCGCCGAGATTGAGAACGAGCGACTGCGCAGAGAGCTCGAAGCTCAGCGCGACGACTGACCAACCTCAGGACATCCTGGCCGTCACGACGCTCTTGAGATTCACGAATTCGTGAATCCCGGCGCGGCCGAGTTCCCGGCCGAACCCACTGGACTTCACGCCTCCGAATGGCACACGGGGGTCGCTTCGCACACTGTCATTGATGGCGACGCAGCCGGCCTCCATGCTGTCGCAGCCGATGCTCGTGCCCCGCGCGGCATCGTTTGTGAAGACGGCCGCGGCGAGGCCATATGGTGTGGCCTGGGCGAGCGTCATCGCGTGTTGCTCATCGTCGGCCCGAACGAGGCACGCCACCGGTCCAAACAACTCCTCGTCAAACGCCGGCATTCCCGGCGCGACTCCCGTGAGCACCGTGGGGGGATACCACCACCCTGCTCGGTCTGGAATCTCGCCACCCAGCAGGCATGTGGCACCGGCTGCCAGGCTGCCGCACACCTGTTCATGAATCTGGCTGCGCAGGTCTTCTCTGGCCATGGGACCGAGGGCAGATGCTTCGTCGATCGGGTCTCGCATGTCGATGGCCTGCATGTGCCGCATGACGGAATCCTGGAACTGGTCGAAGATGCCGTCCACTGCGATGAGCCTTTTGGCCGCGATGCACACTTGGCCACAATTGAGCATTCGACTGGCGACGCATCGCTCCGCAGCCCATTCGATGTTCGCATCGCTGAGAACAACGTACGGGTCACTTCCCCCGAGTTCCAGGACGCACTTCTTGAGCTGCGAGCCGGCCTCCGACGCGACGGCACGGCCCGCCGCGCCACTGCCGGTCAGGGTCACACCGCGTACGTGCCGATGGCGAATGACCGACGGCGAGTCGGCGACATCGATCGGCAGGTCTGCGAAGAGTCCAGTGGGAAGGCCCGCGTCTCCCAGCAGGGCCGTGATGTCTGCGCCACAACCCATCGTGTTCGGCGAATGCTTCAGCACCATGGCGTTTCCGGCCATGAGGTTTGGGGCGGCGGCGCGAAACACCTGCCAGAACGGGAAGTTCCAAGGCATGATGGCATACACGACACCGATGGGCCGGCTGACGAGTCGCACACTGGCATGCTCCAATGCAAAGACTTCGTCGGCAAGCATCGACTCGGCGTGCTCGGCGTAGTACGCGCACACCCACGCACACTTCTCGATCTCCGCCCGTGCCTCGGATATCGGCTTGCCCATCTCCTCGGTGCATCGCGATGCCAAAGCGTCCACGCGGTCACGGAGCAGCGATGCTGCAGTCGTCAGCACCGCAGCACGATCTTCGAAAGAGGCGCTTCGCCATCGCGTCCATGCGGCATGAGCCAACTCAATGCGCCGGGCGGCCTCTGCGGCGTCGATCGCCGGGTGCGCTCGAACCTGGCGGCCGGTGGCCGGGTCGACGATGGGGAAGCCGCTCAACCCTCTTGGCACCCGCAGCCTTCGCCGCAACCTGTGGCAAGGACCTTGTACATGGAGACGACTGCCCCTGTTGGATCCTGGATGGCCGCGTACCGAACGACCCCGGGGACATCCGTGGGCTGCTGTAGGACGTGCCCACCCAGTGCCGCTGCCCGCGCCGTCAATTCGCCGATGTCCTCAGTCTGTACGCTCGGGGTCCAACACGAGCGGTGCCCCTGCCCCCAGGTCTCAGGCACCTTCAGCAGCCCGCCAACCAGCATCTCGCCGTCCATGAAGCACCAGTACGGCGGGTCCGTCGCCGCGGGATGATCGATTGCGGTCCAACCGAGAAGATCTGCATAGAACGTCTTGGCGCGTTCGACGTCGGTGCTTGCCAGTTCCCACCAACCGAAGGTTCGGTCGCCGGTCGGATTGACGCCATCTCCACCTTCAAAGAGGGAAAACACGGCCCCCGTCGGGTCGGTCACGACGCAGAACTTTCCGGGTGGAATGGTGGTGACCGGCACGCACAGGGAACCTCCACATTGGGAAACCCTGGCTGCAACGGACTCGATGTCTGTAACGGCGACGTAACTCATCCAGTGCGATGGAATCTCGGGTGGCCACTGCGCGTCCATGGCCATCATGCCCGCGACCTGGGCGGTGCCGGACTTGAAGATCGTGTAGTTGAACCCCGGGTGCGTCTGCTCTTCACTGGTCCATCCAAAGAGGTCGCTGTAGAACGCGGCCGCTGCCGCAGTATCGCGCGTCGTGCACTCCTGCCAGCAGAACTGCCTCGCCGTGATCGGTTGCATGGTGATCGTAGTCATGTGAGCCTCCTGTCCCCGGATGACAACCGGCCACCCTCGCAGGGTGGCCGGTACGTGTCAAGCGAGGTGATCGCGGGGCGTCATCGCCGCCGCCGGCGCACTCCCCCGGCCAGGATCAGCACCACCGCCGCTGACGGCGCAGGCACAAGCACGGACGCCAGATTCGGCGGGATCGCTGAGAAGTCTTCGTTGAATCCGTTGTACCAGCCCGAGATCATCCCGTTCGTGAGGGAGGTGTCATCGGTGCCGGCAAGCGCGTCGCTCCAGTCCGGGCCATTGCCAAACACGTCTCCCAGTGAGTGAGCCCAGTAGAGGGATGGGTCCCCGGCGGGGCTGCCATACGCGAAGTTGTCCACGAAGATGCCGCTGCCCCAGTCGGTCCAGTCGTACCACAGCCCGGCTTCGGCATCGAGCGCGAGCAGCATGTCGTGCACACTGGCTTCACCTTCCCAGGAATACGACCATGCGTACACCGGGTAGCTGGTCGCTGAAAAATCGATGACTGCGTAGGCCGTGTTTGACCCAGATCCAACCTGTCGCCAATCCGGGACATCAAACATGAGGTCTGCTGAGGCGGACCAGGTCACAGCGGCTCCAACCGCTCCGATGATGATCGACGTGCGCATGCCTCTTCCTTCCTGGCCCGTGCTGCGCGGACCACTTCCAGAGAACGGGCAGGTCTTCCGGCTGTGACCCCAACTTCGATCGTCTTCCCGCCCCGTCTGTGGGCAGTGACTGTGATCAAAGGTCCGACCGACGATGGTCGGTGGGCCGTACGGCGGCGGCACCGCGGTGGACTGGCCCGCGCGGGCGGGCGTACCACACTTCCCTCTTCGTCCTCCGCCGCGGCACGTGCCACTGAGGGAGGAAACCTCGTTCCAACCTGCTGAGGATAGTGGTTCAGCCACCCGTGGCGTCGTACTTTTTGCGGTACTTGTCACGCAGTTGCGTCTGCCGACTCTCGAGGTCGATTTGCCGACCATCAATCCATGCCTGCTCCACACTCGTGCGAATCTGGAGGGGGTCGCCGGTCGTCACGATGAGCGTCGCGGACTTGCCCGGCTCAAGGCTTCCCAGTCGATCTCCGACACCGAGGATGTCTGCGGCGTCCATGGTGATGGATCGGAGCCCTTCTTCGGGCGTGAGGCCGTTGGCGACCGCTGTTGCTGCGTGGTGTGGCAGATTGCGCAGATGAGCGGGTCGGTCTCGGGGCGCGATGCAGAATCGTACGCCCGCATCACGCAGCCGAGTGGGCAAGGTATGGGGTTCATCAGGATCTCGGTTTCGACTCCTTGGGTACCGATGAACGCCACGGACGATGACCGGCACGTCTGCTTCAACGAGCAGCGGCGCGACTTCATCAGCCTCTTCGCCGCCGAGGATGATGGGGGAGAGTCCGCGGGCCGTTGCCCACGCGACGGCTGTTGCGATCTGACCTGCAGTCGATGCCTTGATGAGCACGGGTTGCTCGCCCTCGATGGCCGCTCGGAGCGCTTCAGCGCGACGCGCGGGTGGCAGCGTCGGGTCGGCCGACGCGGCTGCGAGCCACGCTTCGGCATCGTCGAAGTAGGCGTCAATCTCTTCGATGTGTTTGGCCGATGTGTTTCCCCCACCTCCCAGCGACGGCCACTCAATCACCAGTGCAGCGGATGGAACAATGGCGAGGTCTTCCCAGTCCCACCCGTCCAGTCGAATGAGTGCCGCCTGGCCCGGCATCCGCCCGCCGTCGGGAACCGACAAGGCCGTCAGGACGCCGGCGGCACGTGTCACGGGAATCAGATCGCTGTCGGGATTGATCGCGACGACTGCCTTGGCCTCAGGCGTGAACGAGCCGAGTTCGTTGTGGTCGTGTGTGACCTCGGCCATGCCTGTCTCGACGAGCCCGAGAATCGAGTCGGCTGCGATCAGGCCCGGGTAGATGTGCTTGCCTTGCACGTCGATGACTGTGGCGCCCTCGAGGTGCGGCCGGTCACCTCGACCGACGAGCGTGATGCGCCCCTCGGTGAACGCGATCCAACCGTCTTCGAGGGGTGGGGCCGACACGGGGTGAATCGTGGCACCCGTCAGAATCGTGGTGCCGGGCGAGGGCGCGGCCGGAACCTGGCGAGACTGCGCTGTCGCGGTGACCGCACACGTCAAGGCCAACAGCACGGCGAGGTACCGAATGCGATGGGTCATTGCAGATGCTCCGTGTGGGCGTGGTCAGTTGGAATGCCGCAGCACCCCCGATGATCGTCCGCTGGATCGAGATAGGGATTGCCTGCCCACGCCGGCGTCGCCTCGCCCTCGTCTTCTTCGGCCAGTGAGGGCGGTTCCCCAAGACTCTCATGGAGGACAAGTTCGACCAGCCGCGTGCGATCCGCTGCATCTCGCGCCGCCAGCGCCGCGTCTTCAGTTCGATCGAAGTACCGACAGCCGTCAATCCACGTCTGCATGCACAGGCTGTATGAGTCGAGTGGGTCCATGTTCCAGACAACGAAGTCGGCATCCTTGCCGCCAGCCAGCGACCCTGTTCGGTCGTCAATGTGAAGCTGTCTGGCGGGGTTGAGCGTGACAAACTTCAATGCTTCCTCCTGCGAAAGTCCTCCATACCGAACGGCCTTGGCGGCTTCATCGTTCATGCGGGTGGCCAACTCGCTGTCGTCGCTGTTGAAGGAGACGACGACACCCTGGTCGTGCATGATCGCGCCATTCCATGGAATGGCGTCCATGACTTCGATCTTGTACGCCCACCAGTCACTGAATGAACTGGCACCGGCACCATGGCGTGCGATGTCGTCCGCGACCTTGTAACCCTCGAGGATGTGCTGAAGCGTCCCAATGGTGATGCCAAACTCCTCGCAGGTTCGGAGCAAGGCGAGAATCTCGTCCTGACGATACGAATGGCAGTGGATGAGGCGGTCACCGGCGAGGATCTCGGC
>CAZSSV010000103.1:6032-7962 GCA_964609425.1 uncultured Isosphaeraceae bacterium
AGCGTTTCAAACTCATAGTCTCGACGCGGCGGAACTTCGGCGGCCTGTTGCGCTTCACTCAGACCGTTCCAGCGGTCCCATACCTCCTGGTAGTGCTGCGCTGCCGCCAGGCGGTCGCGGATGAACGCCTCGACGCCCATGCGCGTATCCGGATACCGCCCGCTCGATCGCTTGACATTCTCTCCCAGCGCGAATTTGATGCCGGCAGGAGCCGAGGCCATGGGGAAGTCTCGGGCAGGCCGGCCCCACCGAAGTTTGACGACGCTGTTGCCGCCGCCGATCGGGTTCGCGGAACCATGAAGCTGATTGGCCGCCGTCAGGCCGCCGGCCAGTTGCCGATACCAGTTCATGTCGTCTCCCGCGACCACATCTCCGATCGTGACCCGCGCGGTGCTTGCTTCATTGAATTCGTTGACTCCGCCGTCGATACCGGTGTGACTGTGGCAGTCGATCAGCCCGGGCGTGATGTGCAGGCCTGTTGCGTCCACGACGAGATCCTCCGAACCGTCCGGCTCGGGCGCCGAGTCCATGGGGCCCACCCACACGATGCGGCCGTCTCGAATGATCAGGCATCCGTCCGGAATGGTCCCGGCGCGTTCCAAGGTCCAGATGGTCGCATGTTCGAATCGGGCCTGCAGGGGCTCGACGGGCGTTGGCCGACCGCGGGCGCCAAGTGGGTAGTGAATCGATTCGGGGATCCCTGTCCACCTGACTGAACGCTCGTCATCATCGCCCTCGTCTTCTCCGTCATCGTCCGCGCCTCCGCGAGTGAGGGCGAATTCGGCTTCGCCCATGGGGCCGGTCGCCGTGCCACTGGCATCGTCTCCGTCCACGGTGGCGACGATCGTGATGTCACCACCGTCCGGACCCTCGCCAGTGAATTGAAGCGTTCCAGTTGAGGGGTCGAAAGAGCCATTGGTCAACGGCATGTCCTGCTCCATCATCCGAATCGAGCCTTCGACGGTGTCGTCGTCTCGGATGACGGTGATCTCCAGCGGCGGCTCGAAGTCGTCGCCCAATGAAATGGTTCCAGACCAGACACCGGCCACGGGGTCGCGATCAATGTCATCTGCGGTGGCTGCCTTGTCTGCGGCCGCAGCATCATCGGCCACGGCACCCTCGCCGACGATGTCAATCCGCATCGGCATGACCCGACCGTCCGGCAGGACGGCCCTGCCGACCAACGCGTTGCCCTGAATGACGCCGGCGAGCCGAATCCAGTCTTCCCTGCCGAGCAGCCGACCATCGACTGACGCGGTGACGCGGTGTCCGGTGACCGCGACTTTCTTGACCTTGACTTTGGTGCCGTCTGTGAGCGTGATGGAGAGCTTCTTGGCGCCAGCGTCCAACGTCGCGTCGGCCGAGGCGTCCGCGATCTGAATGGTCCCGCCGCCCTCAAGCGTCGCAATCGGGTCGCGGTCGTGGTCCTCGCGGTGGCCGGAGACCCAGGTTTCCTCAATCGACGTGTCCTGGTCAAACAGGTTGCCATCACAGACCACCAGGTGCGCCGCCATGCCGGGGGCGATGCGGCCCGCGCGGTGTTCGATTCCAAGCAGGTTGGCCGGTGCGGTTGTGATCTGCGCCAGCGCGTCGTCCCTGGAGAGCCCCGCCTTGACGGCCTTTCGAAGCGCGTCGTGGACATCCGCCGGGGCATTCAATTCGGTTGTGGTGACGCATGTGTCGACGCCGGCATGAGCCAGGCGGCGAAGATTGGTCGGGGCCTGTTCCCACACCTGCAGCGTTCGCAGCGGCACGCGGATGGCACGATCGATCGAGTCCAGTTTCGGCCGCTCCGGGTAGTCCAGCGGAATGATGAAGGGTCTGTCTGCCGCGACGACTCCGGGAATGTCCTGGTACTCGTCGCCGCCTCCGAGCATGACGAGCTCGATGCCAAACTCCCGGGCCAGTGTGTCGGCACGCATGGCCTCCT
>CAZSSV010000104.1:0-4526 GCA_964609425.1 uncultured Isosphaeraceae bacterium
GCCGGCCAGCGCCGGTCCCTCAAGCGTGATGGTCACGGGAATCTGCCCTGGAGAGACTTGGAATCGATCGCCGGCCGAGTCGCTGGCGACTGTCAAGTCAAGCCGGCCCGCGACGGTTTCGACCTGCTTCGTTTTGGCGGCCGCGAGCACCCAAATGAGCAGTGTGACGATCGTGACGACGACGTAGGTTCCGTACTTTCGCGATACGTTCATGCGGTCGCCCCCCCATCCGTTGGCGACGCTTCGGCCGGATCGCGGTCCCGCAGGTACCACGCAAGGCGTTTGGAGAGCGTATCGACGGCGATCGGCGTCTCCAGGTGGGAGCCCTCGGCGATGCTGATGGTCCCGGTTTCTTCGCTGACCACAATGACAATGCAGTCCGACTCTTCGGAGAGTCCCACGGCGGCTCGGTGCCGCGATCCGTAGTGACCAGGCAGGGCGCCGTCGTCGGCCAGGGGAAACTGCACGCCCGCGGCCAGCACGCGCTCGCCGCGAATGACGACACCGAGATCGTGAAGCGGGCTGTTGGGCCAGAAGATTGATTCGAGCAATTGCGGGTTCAGTTTGGCGTCGAGCGGCTGGCCGCCTTCGATGAGGCTTCCCAGTCGGATGCTGCGCTCCACCGCGATGATGGCACCGAATTGGCTCCTGCTCAGGAATGCCACGGCCTCGGTGATGGCGTCGATGCGTGTGTCGCTCGCGTCCCCCCGTCCTGGCCGCAGCAACCGCGCCTGACCGAGCCGCATGGCCGCCTGGCGAAGCTCGGGCTGGAAAATGACAATCAGGAGCACCGCAACGATTCCGACAAAGTAATTGACGATGAAGTTGAGGCGTGCAAAGCGTTCGGTGCCCAGACCGAGCAACTGAAGCAGGACAAATGCTGCAAGCAGGACCGCGAAGCCCTTGACGATTCCTGCGCCACGCGTTCCTCGAAGAAACCGGACCGTGCCATAGACCACAATCCAGATCACCGCCAATTCGATCAGCAGTTCCAGAAGATCAATGCTGAAGATGGATGGCACCGGTGCAGTGTCCTGCGTGGAAGAGGGGGAGAGGCCCCGGCGAGTATACTTGCCCGCTCAGTCCCGACCAGTGAGCACAGGCATGGCAGGCGTAGATGGTAGATATCAGGTGGCACGGTCCACCGGTCGATGCGAAGCGACCGGAGAAGCGTTGCAGCCTGGAGAGGCCTGCATCGCGGCCTTGTGCGAAGACTCCGACGGCGAGGGGTTCGTTCGCATTGACTACTCGGTCGCTGCGTGGGAGGGAGGCGCCCGGCCCGAGGCGCTCTTCAGCTTCTGGCGAACCTCCATCCCCGAGCCCAAGGCGCAGACCCGGGTGCTGGTCGAGGACGACGTACTGATCGAGCTGCTGGAGCGACTCGATGGCGACGAGCAGCCTCGCCGGCGGGCGTTTCGTTTCGTCATCGCGCTGGTGCTGCTGCGCAAACGTCTGGTGAAGTTTGACCGGCGTGAAGAGACTCCCGAAGGGGTTGTCTGGCATCTGGGTGGACGCGGTCAGACATCGGGGTCCTGGCAGGTGCTGGACCCGGCACTGGGGGACGAGGACATCGTTGACCTGCATGAGCAACTTGGTGAAGTGCTTCAAGGCGAGTTGTAGCCGCTGGGCGCTGATCGGGGTCGCGGTCACCGCCGCGGGCTGCGTCACGCACCCTCCCAAGCCGGTCGAGCCGGTGGACTGGCGCGCGTCCTGGAATGCGTCGGTCGCCGGGCTGGACCGCATCAGGCTCCGGGGCCAGATACAGGTGCAGTGGGCCGATGAGGATGGCGCTCACCGGGAGCAGGGCGATCTCGACGCGCTGCTCGATGGAGACTCGCGGATCTCACTCCGAGTCACCAAGTTCGGTGACGTCATGCTGTGGCTCGGATCGACGCCGGCAGGGTCCTGGATGTTCGACCTCACCGCCAGCCCGACGACGCTGACGAGCAGCGGCCCGGACGACGCTCGTGGACAACCGCTGTTGCCTCCGCCCGTTCTGCGGCTCGTGCTGGGGCTGGATCCCTGGCCTGCAGAGACCGCTCGAGACCAGACGATGGTGGGGTTGGTTCTGAAGGGCGCGTTGTCTGGAGGGACGTTCACTGCCACGCTCGAGCCGGGAACGCTTCGGCCGCTCGAAGTGCGGTTCCAGCGAGACGACATCGGTACGGTCGTCGGCACCCATCGGTGGACCACCGGCGTCGTCCACGTGGCCCCCGGTACTCGCGTGCTGGCGCGGGTTGTCGATGTGCAATCAGGCGACACACTGCTCAAGTTTCGAACGGCCAAGGCGCAGGTCATTCTGCCTGATCAGATGACCCGCCTCGCTGCGGTGTGGTTCGATGTCGACCGCATTGCATCGCATCTGAAGCCGGAGGTCGTCGAGTGATTGCCCTTGTGGCCGCGATGGCCGCGTCGCCGACATTCTGGTTCGTCCATCCCCCCGGGGGACCTTCGGCCATGGACGGGTTGTGTATCTCCGGGCCACCCGCCACGGAAGCCGCGTACACCATGGTGCGTGGACTGGCGCGTCGGCCGGCCGCGATTGCCTGGGCGGGCACGTCGGTCTGGCTCCTGCCGGACGCAGACGCCCCGAGGCCTTCACTGCTCGCACTTCGGGCCGAGTGGGATGCTGGGCTCGAGAGTTGGGCGAGCATCCCGGCCGATGGCTTCAGTCGGCTCCCTGCCGTGCCAGAGGAAGGACGCGTTGATCGGCTGCTGGCCTCGCAGGACGGGCCATCGATCGTGCTGCACGAGGGTGGTGGTGTCTACTCGCTCCGGACGGGGCAGTGGCGAGACCGTGGGCCGCTACCCATCGAGCCATCAGAGCGCGTGCTGCTGGCTGCGGGCCAGGGAGAGACCGTGGTGCTGTGTGTGGGCGCCGAGCGGCCTAAGGCGCTGCTTCGCAGCAGCGGGCTCGATACCGACTGGACGCGGCAGCCGTGCGATGTGCCCGAGGGGGAGGCGGTGGATCTCCTCATGCACAACGGCACACCGCTGATCGGCCTGCACGCACCGGACGACCGGCGGGTGCTCGGGTATCTCCAGGGAGGTGGATTCGCGTTGTGGCAGGAGGTGCCCAGTGTGCCCGCGGGGGCGAAGCTGGTGACGACCGAGGGTGGCCTCGCCCTGCTCGACGTCTCGCCCGAGGCGGTTCGACTCAAGCATGTGGGCGGGCGTACCAACGCGCCTTGGGTGCAGCTGACGCGGTCGTCCCGGATGGACAGCGGTGTGTGGTCACTCCTCGTGATCGTGGGCATTGGCGTGGTGGTGCTCTTGATCATCGTCATGGGGCGACGGGCCGAGGTGGTTCCGGCCGGTGCTCGGCCCGCGCCACTGGCTCGAAGGATGATCGCGGTGGGCCTGGACCTGGTTCCGGGGATGGTGGCCTGTGTCGTTGCCTTCGGCGCCGGGTCGATGGATGTCATTGCGGCCCTGGTCACGGGCCCACTTCCCGCCACCATTCCCATGCTTGCGACGCTGGCGGTGGTGACGGCCGCCTGGGGCTTCGGGTGGGAGTACTCCCGGGGCTGGACACCGGGAAAGCGTCTGCTGCGACTTCGCGTCGTGACGGCGGTCGGCGGCGATCTGCGGTGGTGGCAGGTCCTGCTTCGCAACATCCTCAAAGGGGTCGTGGTCCTGGCGCCACCCCTGGCCATTCTGGTCGTTCTGACGCCGCTGAGCCAGTCGCCCGGGGACATCGTGGCCAGAACGCTCGTCATTGACGCGCCGCCCAGCGACGACGTGCCTTCCAAGGGCTGAATCGCCCCCTCTGGCACCCAATCCTCAACCGCCGCGTTCCCGACGTCCGATATGAGCAGTGCGCGGGCGAATGGACTCGGCCGCTGTGGAGTGATGGATGGTCGATGGATTGACGTTGTGCGGCGGCTCCGCGCCGCACCTCGGGGGCACGACAGGCGAGCCGCTGGACGATGACGCGACCGTCCTGCACGTCGCGCCGGCGGACGCGCGGCCGGCGTGGTGTTTGGACGGCGAGGCCGCGGCGACGCGGCTGCGGCAGGGTGGCGTTGCAGTCGTGGTGCTGCACGGCGTGTCCGAAGGTGGCGCGGCGACGCTCCGGGGTCCGCTCCAGAATGCCGACCCGCTGGCGGTCATTGTGTCCTCCAACGCGTTCGGGGCTGAGCCTGGTTCCAGGGACCGGGACGACCCAGCCGTGGGGCGAGCCATCGCATGGGGCCGAGCGCGGCACGCGGCGAGGCTCGACACCCTGATTCGTCGGCAGGGTGGGGCACCGTCAGGAGAGTTCGCGTGCCGCAGCCACGATGAGTTGGTGGGCGGCGGGGAGGCCATGTCGGGCTTCCGGAGCCGCCTTCGGCAGGTTGCCGAGCACGACGTTCCGACGCTGCTGCACGGAGCCTGTGGCACGCCGCTGGAACCTGCTGCGAGGTGGCTCCATGTCTCGAGCCACCGCGGTGACGGACCCTTCGTACCGGTGGACTGTCGGGCCGACCCGGAGCCACAGCTGCTCGTCCGCATCTTCGGGCACGTCGCCCACGCCTTTCCAGGTG
>CAZSSV010000104.1:4536-7954 GCA_964609425.1 uncultured Isosphaeraceae bacterium
GCTCGACGGTGTCGAACATGCCAGCAGCCGCGTGCAACTGCGGATCGTCGAGCTGATTCGCGACCAGTCCTGGCGGCCCATCGGGGGCCATTCGCCAAGCGTGTCGACGGCGCGGGTGGCTGTCGTGCTTCGACAGCCTCCGCTTCAGGCGCTGGTGGCAGGCGACCTGCAGCGTGATCTGATGGAGTTGGTTTCAGGTCATGTTGTTCGCATGCCGACACTTGCGGATCGCGCCGAGGACATTCCGGATCTCGTTCGCCACCACATGACGCAGGCATCTCTTCGGCTCGGCCGGCCCAAGCCGCACATCGAAGATGAGACGATCAGCATGATGAGCGGTGGCCGGTGGGTCGGCCATGATCGTGAGTTGGAACTCCTGTGCGAGCGGATTGTGCTGCACGGTTCGGCGGGCCGTGTGAACCCCGAGACAGTTGAGGATTGGATTCTGACCGCGGGCTCGGCGACGCACCAGGGAGAGCTGGTCTGCGACGGAGGTCGAACGCTGGAAGACCTCGAACGAAACGCCATTCTGGCCACGCTGAGGCACTTCAAGGGTCACCGCCGCCGAAGCGCCGCGGCGCTCGGCATTGGTGTTCGGACACTCGGTCTCAAGTTGCGCCGGTGGAAGGATGCCGCCATCGTGCCTGAGACGATCTGACGGAGTCGCTGATGCCGCCGTTGGCCGGGCCTACGACGCCCGTCTGAAGGTTGCCCGCTGCACCATCAACTGAAGAGTCTGGCAGATGAGGTCCACATCTCGGCGGGTCAGGTCCGGGTGGATGGGCAGCGCGATGGTTCGGCTGGCCACCGAAGCCGCAAGTGGGCACGATTCGGCGAGCGAAGGATCCCACAGCGAAGGAAGATGGGACAGGACAGCCCCGGTCAGGATGTCGTGCCGCTGCATGCCTCGGATGATGTCGTCGCGGTCGCTTCCTGAGAAAGTCTCATCAAGTCGCACAATGTACCTCGACCACGAGGACGACATGTCGGCTGTTGTGGCCGGCAAGAGGAGCTCGGGCATGGCGGCCAGTCCGATGGTGTACTGCTCGGCAGCGGCGCTGCACGTTTGGACAATGTTCGCGAGCCGGCCCATCTGTGCTGCTGCCAGGGCGGCGGCGAGCGGTGGCATGGGATCGGCTCGATGGGGGCGCTGACAGCGAGTGTCATCGTCTGGGGCGCACCGCGCTGCGAGGAAGCGGTCATCGGTGACGATCACCGCGCCTTCGCCGCCCGAAATGATGCTCCGCTCCGAGAAGTCCAGCACGGCAGCCCGCCCGAGTGAACCTGCTGGGGCGCCTCCGACCGTGCTGCCGATGCGTGTCCCGACGAGTTCGATCAGTGGGATCTCTTCGCGGCTGCAGGCGGCAGCGATGTCAGGCATGGATGACCCCCACCCGTCCCCATGGGGCATGATGACGGCCGCCGTGTCATCGGTGAAGGCGGTCTCCAGAGTGCCGGTGGTCGGGAGAAGTGTGCCCGGATCACACTCGGCAAACTGAGGTGTCAGGCCGAGGGTACGTACGGCACGAAGGCACGCGGCGTCTCCGAGCGCAGGCAGGACAACATCTCGGCCTGCGGTGACGCCCGCCGCATGCAGAAGTGTTGGCAACGCCTGCTCCGAGGAGGCGACTGCGATGCCGTGGCAGCGGCCCGTTGCTTCCGCGACGATCGACTCGAGCGACGTGCGAAGTGAGCCCGCGGCGGGACCGGCGATCCGCATCGCGTGCACGATTGCCTGAGCATCGCCTCTGGTGATGACCGGGTTGCTCAAGGGAATATCGGGCGGCACGAGAAGTCTCCGAGGCGCCGGTCGCGCTAGTGTGTTGGCCGCAGCAGCGCGGCGACGACGTCGTCCACGACGCCCGAATGCCGAACGGCGAGCCATGCAGCTTGTGTTCGTACTGCTTCGGATGCCTGGCTACCGGTTGCGATGAGTTGCAGGTTGGACACGTCGGATGGTTCGATCGAGGCCTGGTCTCGGGCCAGGACCAGCAGTGCGAGCGTATCCGGCGTGGCGATGCCGATGCGGTGGATCGCTGCGACCGTGTCGGCGAGTTCGGGCGCCGGGGCCTGAAGCAGGGCCAGAAGGAGCAGTTGCTGCTCTACTTCGTCATCGGGCGCGGCTTCGAGTCGCGTTCGGAACCGCTCGGGATTGCGGTCGAGCAGGACCGACGCCGCAGCCACGCCGTTGGCCGACATGGCGCTTTGAAGTCCTGCAGCGACGGCGGTGTCGAGGATGCGGTCCAGCAGCGGCGTCGCGACTTCGACCGGGAGGTCCGCCGCTGCGTCCACGGTCCACGACATGGTCCGGCGGTGCCCAGACTCGACCAGTCGGCCCAAGGCAGGGCCAGCGGAGCGTGGATCGTCGGCCAGTGCGATGGAGGCGTCGGCCATGGTCGCGAGCAACTCGTCTTCGGCCATCCGCTGTCGCACCTGGTCGGGCGCAGCCGTCCCGGTCATGAGCAGAAGCAACGCGAGATCGACCTGATGCCGCCGCCGTGTGGAGGCATTGAATTCATCCGCAAAGGCACGGTCCGTGCCCGCGGCGCGTCCCTCCAGCAGCGTCAGAAGCGCGAAACGGCGCAGGCCCCGATTGGGCACAGACTTGATGCATGCCCATGCCAGTTGGGTTGCGGCCTCACTTGTGAATCGTCTGGCAAACTCCAGGGCGGTGAAGGCGGTGGCCTGGGTGCGGTCGTCCTCGGGGTTGGCTCGAAGCCGCAGCGTGATACGCTCCATCGCCGCCGGGCGTCCGGAATGGGCCAGCATGGCGGCCACGGCGGCCTCAGAGGGCGTATCGGTGTTCACCTGAATGCCGGCGAACGCAGCCGGTGTGACGGCCTCGCCGGCCTCCATGAGACCGGCCAGAATGGCAAGATGTGTTTCAGGCGAGCGTGGTCGTTCCAGCAGGACCCGCATGTCGCCCGTCGCAACCCGCCCGTCCGCGATGGCAAGTTGAATCGCTGTCTCCGCGGCGTCGGGACCGGCGGCGGACAGCCGCTCCGCCGACAGCAGGCCGTCTGGTTGCAGTTCGGCAAGGCCCAGCAGCGCGTGGATCTGAATGGCCGCGTCGTCCACGCCCAGAAGCGACACGAGGAGGGGCTCAAGCCGCGGGTCCCTCAAGGCCCGCAATGCCGAGAGCCTGATCAAGTGTCCGTTTCCGGGCTGGGGCGAAATGGCCTGGTCCAGTTCCCTGTGGACTGCCGCCTCGCGCGGGTCGCCCCATGTGGCGGCGGACCACGACACGCAGAGGAGGATTGACGTCAGGAAACAAACGGCACAGCGCGGCATTAAGTTCAGTCTACCACGCCTCGGGTGCCTGACCGCCTCGAGCGGCTGGGCCCCTGGCCCTTCTGTCAGCGACCCGTCGAGAGCCGACGCCGGATGCGGTCGCACGCGTGCGCAAGCGGGATGCTGC
>CAZSSV010000105.1:0-7843 GCA_964609425.1 uncultured Isosphaeraceae bacterium
ACCCCGGAGTGGACCTCGTGGCCGGGGAATGGCCCACTCTGGGAGCGGGTGGTCGGCTGGCTGCTGCGTCCTGGTGACGAGGGGCTGCTGGCGATGCAACTCCGGGAGGACGCCGAGGGAGAAGTCGTCATCGATCTCGAGACGGTGGCGTCCAACTTTGCGAACTTTCTGCACACCGAAGCGGGCGTTCTGGGGCCCGCCGGCGGAGGCGGCCCGGTGCCGCTCCAGCAGGTCGCGCCCGGGAGGTATCGGGGGACCTTCCGCATGGACCAGCCCGGAGGGTGGGTGGTGGGCGTGCGGTACCAAGGCGTCGATCCCACGACCAATCTGCCGGTCGAAGGTTGGGTGCAGGGTGCGACCGTACGAAACTGGTCACTGGAAGACGCTGCCGTCCGAAGCCATGAGCGGACGCTCGTTGACGCTGCTGCAGCCAGCGGCGGGCGGGTGTTGTCGGTGAACGATGATCCATCAGCCGCGGTCATCTTCCAGCGGGAGGGCCTGGTCGCCGTGGCTGGGCAGCGAAGCGTGTGGGTCATGCTGGCGATCGCTGCAGCTGTGCTGTTGCTGCTCGATGTCGCGGTCCGCCGACTCGTTCCGGACCGCCAGCGGCAGGCGGTGCTCGCGCGGCGAGCGGCCGAAGCCACGGGCGGCGTCGCGCGTTCGGCAGAGTCGGCATGGAAGAAGGCACGAGCGCGGGCGCGCAGCACGTCCGCAGCGTCCCCTGTGGACGCGGTGTCGCAGCAGGACCAGCCGGCGGAGCCGCCTCGGTCGCCACCAGCCTCGGACGCTCAGTCCGGAGACACCATGTCGCGGCTTCGCGCGGCAAGAAGGCGGCTGCGTGATGAGGACGAATCATGAACCGGCCACTGCTTCCACCGCCGGATGCGACCCCCGGCGATGCGGCGGCGGTGGCCGCGTCGATCACCGCAGTGACGGAAGGCCTGGCGGCACTTCGGGCGGAGGTCGCTCGGGTCATCCAGGGGCAGGAGGCGGTCGTCAACGCGGTGCTGGCGTGCCTGATTGCCGATGGACACGCGCTGCTTGAGGGCGTACCGGGAACTGGAAAGACGTTGCTCGTTCGTACGGTCGCAGCCGCGGCCGGGTTGGACGTCGGCCGGGTGCAGTTTACGCCGGACCTCCTTCCGGCCGACATCACCGGTACCACCATCGTCGCCGAAGGACCGGGTGGTCTTCGCGGAACGGTGTTTCGTCCAGGTCCAATCTTTCATGGTGTCGTGCTTGCCGATGAGATCAATCGTGGGTCACCGCGTACGCAGTCGGCCCTGCTCGAGGCGATGCAGGAGCGTGGTGTGACGATCGCTGGTACGCGGCATGCCCTGCCTGAACCATTCATCGTGCTGGCAACGCAGAACCCGGTCGATCAGGCGGGAACGCACAGGCTTCCCGAAGCGCAGATCGACCGCTTTCTCATGCAGATCAATGTGATGCCTCCTGAGGCGGACGTGCTCGGCCGGATCATCGAGGGAACCACCGGCGCGGGCGTGGGAGCCATCAACCCGCGCATCGCGCCCGGATTTCTCGCGGCGGCAACAACACTCAGCCGTCGCATTCTGGTCGCGCCGCACGTGGATGATTGGATCGCCTCGCTCGTGCTCGCCACAGGACTGAAGGAGTCCGAGGTCGCCGGCAAAGTGATCGCGCCCTGCAGCCCGAGGGCCGCCATTTCGATGCGCCGCGCCGCACAGGTTTCGGCCATGTCTTCGGGCCGCCTCGCTGCGTCCTGCGCCGATGTTCGCGCCGTCATGCACGCGTGTCTGCGGCACCGTGTGGTGCCCGACCCGGTCGCCAGAGGTGAGGGATTCTCATCGGACGATCTTGTGGACATGCTGCTGGACCGTGTGCCGACGCCCGCCGGGGAGGTCAAGACATGATTCCCGGGTTCGGTATCGACCAGGCCCCGCCTCCCCGCACGATCGAGGAACTGCTCGGCCCAGCGCTGCTCGCCACGATGGATGGTCTCGAGATCGCCTCCCGCAAGGTGTTGTCGGGACGACTGCACGGTGAGCGGCAAAGCAAGCGGCGAGGCTTCAGCATCGATTTTGCGGACCACCGGCCGTACGTCGCTGGTGATGACCTTCGCTATGTTGATTGGAATGTGTATGCGAGGCTGGATGCCCTCTTCCTGAAGCTGTACCTGGACGAAGAGGATCTCAGCGTGCTGCTGGTGCTGGACGCGTCGCCTTCCATGGATTGGGGCGTGCCCAACAAGTGGACCTTTGCAAGGCGACTGGCCATGGCGCTTGGCAGCATCGGTTTGGCAGCCAGACACCGCGTGAGTGTCGCAAGCTGCAGTGGTGCGGGCGTGTCACACCTCCGTGACCTTCGCGGGCGAAGCAGGACGGCTGAACTGGGCCGTTGGTTGCTGGACCGTGGGGTTGAACCCACGCGCAGCGACGATGCCCTTGGCGCAGCGCTGCGGGCCGTGGCGCCCACGCGGCGAGGGCGAGGCGTCGTCGTCATCCTGAGTGACTTCCTCGGCGTGGAGGATCCACTCCCGGCGCTTCGGAACATGGCCGGAGGCGGAGACGATCTTCACTGCCTGCAGATTCTCAGCCCCCAGGAAGTCGATCCTGGCGGGCATGGCCTGGCCGGGGACGTGCGGCTTGAGGACGAGGAAGGCGGGCCCCCGCGTGAAGTCACGGTGACGCCAACATTGCTCAGGGCCTACCGGGCGAGACTTGATGAGCGTGTCCGGCTCGTGCGCGACTCGGCCCGCCGGTGCGGAGGCAGTCACGTGGCCCTCGAGACGGACGCGGACGTCGCTGCCCTTCTCCTTGGAGAACTCCGGCGCGGAGGGCTTGTCCGATGACCTGGTTGACACCTTGGTCGGCCTTTTGGGTTCTGGTCACCCTGGTGCCGGTGCTTCTGGCGTTGTACATCCTGCGGCTCCGTCGCGGGCGTCAGTTGGTACCGACCACGACGCTGTGGACGGCCGCGGCCGAGGACATTCAGGCAAACACGCCATTCCAGAGGCTCAGGCGAAACCTCCTCCTGCTGCTCCAACTGGTCGCCATTGCCATGCTCGCGCTGGCGGTGGCGCAGCCGCGACTGGAGACGGCGGCGGGACGTGGGGCGCGAACGGTCCTGTTGATCGACTGCTCGGCGTCCATGCAGGCGGTTGCAGGAGGCCGCACACGATTCGAGCGGGCCATCGAAGCTGCGGGGCGGGTGGTCGATCGATTGCACCCGGGCACCTGGTTCGGCAGTTCCACCGGACAGACTATGGTTGTGGCGATGGGCGACCAGGCCGAGATCGTCCAGCCCTTCACAGGGTCGAGTGCTGCGCTGCACGCGGCACTGGCGAGAGTGTCTCCGCGTGACACGTCCGCGAGCCTTGAGCGTGCGTTGGCGATGTCGAGGGCCTGGGCTGCCGAGCCGGACCCGGACGCGCCCCGCGCGACCGGTGCGGCGGCTCGGCTGGAGATCTTCACCGACGGTGGACTGCGCGACGTGGAGCAGGCTGCCTTGCTCGATGCCGACACGCTCGTGCATCTGGTTGGAGCGACGGATGCAGCCAATCGGTCGGTCCAGGCGGTCGCCGCCGAGCGGGACCCGGACGACCCGGATCAGATCCAGGTCTTTGCATCGCTGTGGAATTGGACGACGTCTGAGCGTCAGGAGCGTGTGCAGATGTCCGTCGGTGGCGGCGCGTTGCACGTCGAAGATGTGACGTTGCCTGCGGCGATTGAGCGCGAGGACGGCACGATCCAACCAGGCACTCGGGACATGGTATTCACTCAGGTCCACAGCCCGGGCGCGTCGCTCGTAGAGGTTCGCGTGGTGGGGGAGGACTCGCTGCCACTTGATGACGCGGCGTGGACCGTCGTTCCGGAGGTGGAGCGTCTGCGGGTGCGACTCGTGTCGAAGAATCCCGCGTTCTGGTCGCGTGCCCTCTCGGTGGTTCCATCGGTGGACGTATTGGTTGGAGCGGATGTCGCGCCCGACATTGACCTCACCGTGTACGACGGAGTGTCGCCGACCGAAGTTCCAGATGGGCCGACGCTGTCAATCAACACACCATTCCCGTCGACGCTGCTGGAGTGGGGACCGACCCGATCCGCCGAGTCGGTCGTCATCGGCGATCCTCGGCATGCCGTACTGCGGGGTGGTTCGCCCGATGACCTCTGGGCGCGCGCTCCGCAGACCGTTGTCGCAGATCCGGCGGTTCGCCAGGTGCTTCGGGGCGCCGAGGGCCCGCTGGTACTTGCATGGCAGGAGGGTGGGCACCGACGTCTGCATGTCGCGTTCGACCCGACCGAGAGCACATGGCCACTGGATACGACGTTTGTGAGTTTCCTGGTCGATGCCATCGAATGGATGGCGTGGCGCGGAGATCAAGCGGGCGGTGGGGCGGCGATGGCCGGCGAGTCGGCCTCGGTGCGCGTGCCTGAGGGCGTTGAGACTGCGGTGGCGACCGGTCGCGGAGGCGTGTCCCGCCAGCTTCGCGTTCGCAGTGGGAATCGGGCCGGGTGGGGACCCGTTGAGACATCCGGCCCATGGGTCGTTCGATGGGAGGAGCCGGAGGTGGGGCATCGATTTGTCGCGGTACGGGTACCCGTGCAGGACGAGGGCGACCTGCGGGTACCCAGTTCCCTTCGCATCGGGGATCGCACGCCCGCCGTGGCGGCCGGGGCGGCGGGGTCCGTGCCGTTGTGGCCCTGGGCCATCGCGGTGGCGATCGTGGTGCTGCTGATCGAATGGGGCGTGTACACGTCGCGCATTCGTTGAGCCGGATTGAGATTGTCAGTCTGGCTCCGCTGAGCTCACGTCCGCCGGCACACCGAGGTACTCATGCATGTGCTGGTCGTACATCGCCGCGTCCTGGGGCTGGGACAGATCGAGTCGCAGTTCATTGATGACCTTCGTTCCCTGATGAATCCACGCGTCCCAGGTCTCGGCGCTGATGTGCTGCTGGATCCACGCGCCGACGGGACCGCGAAAGGGTGGATTGCTCAGTTGGGTGCCGCCGCGCCCGGTGCGATGGCATATGAAATCACCTTCGCCCCCTTCGCTCACGACGACGTCGGGCGATACTTCCGGCACCGGGCGACCGATGTCGGTGAGCATTCCGGCAATCGCTTCCTGGGGCATTCGATCGCCGCGGCCTGCTGCGACGCTGTACCCCTGTATCAGCACATCGGCTGCTCGGTCTTCCCAACCTGCGGCGAGCATGGCCTGTCCGCAGAGCTCATACGCTTTGCTCATCTGCGGGCTCACCGCAATGCACCGCTCAAATGACGACGCTGCGTCGCCGGGCCTGCCTGCCTGCAGGTAGGCCGACCCGAGGCTGAAGTGGGCCATTTCGTTCTCGGGATCGGCGGCGGCCATGTTCTCGAATTGTGCGATGCGGTCGGCGGCTGTGTTCATATGGGCGACAGGGTACCGCGACCGCCTACGGAGGCGTGTAGCCTGTACGACCATGCCGGATCTCTCCCAGGACCTTGCGGGCATTCACCTGTGTTCGCCGCTTATCGCGGCGGCCGGCACCGCCGGATATGGAACCGAACTCGCATCGGTCGACGGGCTGCGAGGGCTCGGCGCCGTGGTGACCAAGTCCATCACGCTCGATCCTCGGGAAGGGAACCCTGCGATGCGGGTGACGGACCTTCCATGTGGCATGTTGAACGCCGTCGGACTCGCCAACGTTGGCTTGGATCGATTCATCGGTGAAACGGCCCTTGCGATCCGCGATCTGCCCATTCCTGCAATTCCGTCGATCGCCGGCGAGTCGATCGACGAGTACGAACAGGTCGCCGCAGCCATGCAGGCGATGGCGTTCGTCAAGGCCGTGGAAGTCAACGTCTCGTGTCCCAACACCGATGATGGCCGGGCCTTTGCCGAGGACCCCGTGAAACTGCAGTCGCTTCTGATCGACATTCGGAGTGTTCTCAAGCGGACTGCGATGATTGTCAAGCTGCCTCTGGATTTCGGAAAGCCCTCCATGGCGGCCGACGTCGCAGTCGAGGCGGGCGCCGACGCGTTGACGATCATGAACACGGTCCCAGCGATGGCGATCGATGTTCGCACGCGAAGGTCGCGGCTCGGTCGTGCAGCGGGAGGTGCCAGTGGTCCGGGCATTCACCCGCTGGCCGTCCGCATGGTGGCCGACGTCCATCGTGATGTGGCCGGGCCTGCCGGCGTGCCGATCATCGGACTCGGCGGCGTCATGCGATGGGAGGACGCGGCGGAGTTCATCCTCGCCGGCGCGTCGGCCGTCGGCATCGGAACGGCGCTGTTCGTCGATCCGCGTCGACCTCGCAAGATCCTGAAGGGTCTCTCCAGGTGGGTCCGCGCGCAGGGGTGCGACTCACTCCACGACTTGATCGGGGCGATGGAAGGCTGATGGTGAAAGGCCGGAGACCAGTGCCGTAAAGGCCAGCCCGCGGGCGCGATAATCGGTGAACTGATCCCACGAGGCGCAGCCGGGGCTGAGCAGCAGGATGTCGCCGACCTGCATGCGCGGGATCGCGGCGGCAAATGCCTGATGGAGGGTGTCGTACGATGCTGCGTCGCCGCCCGCGCGGGCGGCGATCGTCGGGCCCGTCGCGCCGAATGTGTACAGCCCGGCGAGTGAGGACGCGGCGTCGGAGATCGGCTGGAGCGACACACCCTTGTCGTAGCCACCGGCGAGCAGGTGAATCTGAGCGGGGTCCGGGAACGATGAGATGGCGCGGATGGTGGCTTCTGGGGTCGTGGCCTTGGAGTCGTCGTAGAAGCGGGGCGGATCGTCGATTCCGACGGGGCACAGCCGGTGTGGCAGCCCGGCAAAGTCCTCAAGCAACTCCGGGCCGATCGTCGAATCGACGTGCCTGGCCAGTGCGGTCGCCATGGCGGCGTTGCGGCGATTGTGTACGCCGGGGACGCGAAGCGGGGCATCGATGGGTGTGCAGGCATCACCAAGAATCAGCGGGTCGGAGGGGTCTCCGTATCGATGGATGGCTGCTTTGCAGCGTCGGTAGTCGGCTTCGTCCTCGTGCCAGTCCAGATGGTTCGCCGCGATGTTCGTGATTCCGGCGATGGCGGGAGACCACCCCGGGTTCAGATCGAGCCAGTACAACTGGGCGCTGGAGAGTTCAAGCACCGTCCAGGTATCGGGACCGAACGCGTCAAGATCGCTCAGAAGGCTGCCGCCGATGTTGCCGCCGAGCCGCGCGTCCTGGCCGGCGGCGACCAGGAGGTGGTGCGTCATGGCCGCCGTCGTCGATTTGCCAGCCGTTCCTGTGATGCCGATGCACCGCGCGCGGTCAACCTGCTCGACGAAGAGCCGGATCTCGGTGGTGAGTGTGGCGCCGCTTCGCCGGGCGGCCTCCAGCATCGGATTGGCATGGGGCCGAGGAACGGCGGGATTGACGACGACCACCTCGGCTTGTTCGAAGTCGATGGGATCGTGCCTGCCCAGGACCAGCCTGCAGTGTGAGAGGTCCAGACGCTCAAGAGGCCCGGCCAGGTCCGCTTCACTGCGAAGATCGGTGATCGTCACCCTGGCACCTCGGCCGATCAGCCAGCGAACGACGCCCTCCCCGCCGCCGAATGCGCCGAGGCCCATCACCAGTACCGTGCGTCCGTCCAAGTCCATGGAGCCGTGAGTGTACGTACCATTCGCGGACACATGGTTGATCCATCGGCTACCACAGACGCTCCACCGGTTCCTCGGAGGCCGATGTCGGCGCTTGCCGTCATCGGTCTGGTACTGGCACTGATTCCGCTGTGCGTCCCACTCAATCTGGCAGGGTGCCTCTTGGGCCTGATGGCCCGCCATCGGATCAGGAACTCAGGTGGCAACCTTGGGGGTGCCGGAGCCGCCAGGGTGGCCATCTGGGGT
>CAZSSV010000106.1:0-7842 GCA_964609425.1 uncultured Isosphaeraceae bacterium
CCAACGCAAACTTGGATGCAGCGACGACTTCATCCAGCCAATACAACGCTCCGGCAATGCCGATGGCGGCGACGACGAGCCTGATGATGGCCCAGGTCCGTGTCGCGCCTCGGCCCCAGAGCCGTCCGGCCGCGATGCCACTGCCTGCGGCAATGAGCCAGATGCCGAGCACCACACCGGCGATGTAGCCGGCAGACTCAAACACGCGGTGGGCGGGAGATGGCTGCGGTGCCCCTTCCACCATGCCCTGCATGCTCGAAGCCGCGACGTTCATGGCCGCGGACCCTCCCCAGCACAACAAGCCGAGGATGCCGATGACGATGGACACAATGCCCACCCATTGCGGAACCGACGGTGCCTGCCAATCTCGCATCCACTCTCTTGGCATCGGCTCCATGGTCTCAGTTCGGCTCATTCGCGCTGATCCTCCTTGGGTTCAGAATTGTCTGAGAAACCGGGCGTCATTTTCGTAGAGCCATCGGATGTCCGCAATCCCATACTTTCGCATGGCGATGCGCTCGACTCCCAGACCGAACGCGAATCCGGTCCACACCTCCGGGTCCAACTTGACGGCGGCCAGGACGTTCGGGTCCACCATGCCGCACCCGCCCAGTTCCACCCACTGCCACTTGCCCTTGATCCGCATCTTCATGTCCACCTCGGCAGACGGTTCGGTGAATGGGAAGTAACTCGGGCGCATCCGGACTTCGGCCTCCTCACCGAAGTAGGCATGGGCAAACCCGAGCAGTGTGCTCTTGAGATCGACAAGCGTGACGTCACGATCGACGTACAACCCTTCGACCTGATGGAACATGCTGAAGTGCGTGGCGTCGTGTGTATCCGGGCGGTACACGCGACCGGCAGCGACGATCCGAACCGGAGGTGGTGTGTTCTCGAGCACCCGAATCTGAACGGTCGAAGTCTGCGAGCGGAGCATGCCGCCGCCTTCGAGGTAGAAGTTGTCGATCGGCTCCCGCGCCGGGTGATCCTCCGGCACGTTGAGCGCCGTGAAGTTGTGCCACTCGTCCTCGACCTCTGGCCCGGTCGCCGGCTCAAAGCCCATTCGGGCGAAGACCTCGAGAATCTCAGCCACCGTGCGGCTGATGATGTGCCGTCTACCAAGCCCGGTCGGTACGCCTGGCTCCGTCACATCCATGGGCGGGCCCCCGGCAGCAACCCGACCTTCGGACACCCGCTGCTCAAATGCCGCATTCAGCGTCTGCTTGAGGGCATTGACCCGTTGGCCGAACGCGGGCCGGTCTGCCGGCTCCACATCCTTCATCCGCCCCATCAGGCCCTTGAGCCGCCCTTTGGTGCCCAGCCAATCGATACGCCACGACTCGACAGCAGCGGCGTCCGGGGCGGCGCCGAGCGACTGCAGTGCCTCCCCTTCGATGGTGTCGAGCTCCGCGAGCATGGCGGGCAGGATACGGGAGAATGAAGGCCAAGCGGCGGAGGGAACCAGTCGGCATGGTCCGGTGGAGGGATGGCCTGATCCCGACCATGGTGGCGGGCTCGCATCGCTTTCAAAGTCGGTATCGTCCCTGCAGCCGCCCATGCCAACCGCCCTCAAGAAGCCGATTCGCCGCCGCATCCGCGCGTGGCGCCATGGCCGCCGAAATGCAAGGTGGATCGCAGAGGCGGTGGCGTCTGGCGATGAGATTGTGCTCGTCTACCAGATGGGCAAGGTTGGCTCGAGTTCCGTCCGCGATGCGCTGCAGGCAACCGAGGGTGTCCGTGTCTTCCAGACGCACTGGTGCACCGAGGAGAATCTCAGCCACCGAGCCGGAGTGGTACACGAGCGAAAGCGGGTGTCCAATCGCTATGGAGACCGCACGCAGGCGGGGATCATGCTGCGTGAGCGACTCATCGAGACGAACGCGGCGTCCAAAATCGTCACGCTGGTCCGCGACCCGATGGCCCGAAACGTCTCGTCATACTTTCAGCACCTGGACGAGATCTGGGGTCTTCGTCGAGCTCATAAGCGTGTCGGCATGGACAAGCTGCTCGCCGGGTTCATCGACGTCTTTGAGCACGACGAGCCGCTGACGTGGTTCCAGACGGAGATCCACGCCACCATCGGCCTCAACCTGTTGGCCGAGCCGTTTGACCGGGATCGACGATGGTCGCTCCTGGATTCCGGTCCCTGGTCGACACTGGTGCTTCGAACGGATCTTCCGGACCATGGGAAGTGTGATGCCCTGGCCGCTCTCTTGGGCCGCCCCGTTTCCATGACGCCACGTGCCAACGTCGGCCGCGACAAGAAGTACGCCGATCAATACAAGGCATTCAAGCAGCGGCTTCGGGTTCCCGAGTCGCTGGTATCACGCCTCTATGACAGCGACGTCACGCGGCACTTCTTCCGTGACGATGAGATCGCCAAGATGCGAGCGGCCTGGAAGACAGTCTGAACCGCCGCAACCCCACCACCATGCAACCCCACCACCATGTGGGTCTACACATCATGCGACGCGACATCATGCAACACGCCCCACTCATGTGAGCGGGGCGTGTGGAAGGAGTGTGTTCGCGCCGAATCAGTCGTCCGACGGCTTGTCGCCGTCTGCGGCGGCCTCCTCATCGGTGGATTCGGCTGCGTCGACTTCCGCGTCGGCTGCGGCTTCCACTTCGGGCGCGTCGGTCGCTGCAGCTTGCTCCACAGCCTCATCTGCAAGCACCTCGGCCTCCGCCGGCTCATCCTCGGCCACGGCCTCGGTCTGATCCTTGCGAAGTGACGCCGCAAAGGCGGTGCGTCGATCGGCCTGCCTGCGACGCGTTGAGGTGCCGCCACCGATCTGGGCGCCTTCCTCTTCGCCGACAAGTTGGAGCACAACGATGTCGCCGCCGTCGCCGAGCCGGTGCCGGCCCGTGCGAATGATGCGGGTATAGCCGCCATCCCGGTCGCGGAACCGGTCCGCCACGGCCGTCATGATGTGCTGGACCAGGCGCGGCGCCTTTCTGAGCTCGCCGTACCGGTTGAACTCGATGTCCGAAGCCTCGGGCAGGTCAAACCACGCGTTCTCCTTGCGGGAGTCCGGGACATTCGGGTCGGCGACCCACGCATGGATCTTCCGATCGTTCAGTCTGGCTTCGACCTGACGCCTCGCCTGCAGGCCACCCTTTTTGGCCGTCGTGATGATCTTCTCGACGAAGGGCTGGACAGCCTTGGCCTTGGGCATGGTCGTCTCAATTTGACCGTGCTCGAACAGACCAGCGGCCAGATTGCGCAACATCGCACGTCGATGCTCGCTGTCGCGACTGAGTTGCTTGCCTTGGATGCGATTCCGCATGACTCATCTCCTCGCCGCCGCCTCGCCTCACGGCGGAGCTCAGGCGTCTGTATTCACTCAGCCGGTGTAGGCCGACTCCGGGGCCTCATAGCCCTCAGGCAGACGCATTCCAAGCGTCAGACCCATATCCTCAAGTTTCTTCACGACCTCTCGCAGCGACGTCTTGCCGAATGATCGAAGTGCCAGCAATTCCGCCTCACTCCGGGTGACCAGACCCGCGACCCGGTCGATCTGCGCAGACTCAAGGCAGTTGTTCGATCGAACCGTCAGGTCCAGATCGGCCGTCGACATGTTCAACTTCTTGATCAGGTCATCATCGACCGCTGCAGCCGCCGCTGCGTTTTCCGAGACCCGAATCTCGCCAGGTTCTTCGACCTGAACAAAGGGATTCAAGTGCTTGCGGAGGATCTTTGAGGCCTCCGTCAACGCCATTTCGGGCGTGACCGTCCCATCTGTCCATACGTCGAGCACGAGCCGGTCGAAGTTGGTCTTTTGACCGACGCGCGTGTCCTCGACCCGAAACCGCACACGCAGTACGGGGCTGTAGATCGCATCCACCTGAATCTCACCGATGACCTGCTCTTCAGCACTGCGAAGGTGTCGATCCGTCGCCGGCGAGTATCCGCGTCCGCGCTCGACGGTCATCGTGATGTCGAGTTCAACGGCGTCGGTCAGCGTGGCGATCAGATGGTCGGCGTTCAGCATCCGAATTGCGGGGTCGGCCTCGATGAGATCTGCCGTCACAGCCCCGGGCCCACTGGCGTGAAGTTTCATCGTGCGGGGGCCACCCTCGTCACTATCGATCGCGACGACCATGCCCTTGAGATTCAGCAGGAGATCTGTGATGTCCTCCTTCATGCCCGAGATCGTCGTGAATTCATGCTCGACACCATCGACCGAGACGGTCGTGATGGCAGCACCTTCAATGCTGCTCAGCAGAATGCGACGAAGGCTGTTGCCAATCGTCGTACCAAAGCCTCGCTCGAGCGGCTCCACTGTAAAGCGAGCGAACTCGTCTGTTCGCGACGCCGGATCGACATCGACCTTGGCGGGAAGTTCCAGACCTCTCCATCGAACGTGCATGGGACACTCCAAATCGCAGTGGTGATTCCTGCAGGAAACCAGTTCGGGGTTCTCGGTCGATCGTCTCTCCACTGCCTGGAGACGACCTCCTTCTTCGCCCGAGCCGGGCGGCCCCACGTGGGGCCTCGGTCGACTCAGCCGCTCAGCAGCGGCGTTGCTTACGTGGCCGACACCCATTGTGGGGAATCGGCGTGTGATCCTCGACAGCCGTCACGGTCAAGCCGGCGTGGTCGAGCCCGGTGATGGCAGACTCACGACCGCCACCGGGACCCTTGACGCGAACCTCGACCTCACGCACCCCCATACGCTTCGCCTTGGAAGCAGACCGCTCCGCAGCTCGGGTGGCGGCGAACGGCGTCGCCTTGCGTGCGCCCTTGAACCCGACCGTCCCGGCCGAATCCCAGCACAGCGTCTCGCCGCTGAGGTCTGTAAACGTGATGATCGTGTTGTTGAAGGAGGCCGTCACGTGGACGATCGCCTTGCCGATGTTCTTTCTGACTTTCTTCTTTGCCATAGGTGCTTTCTCCGGGCGGAAGCCGGACAGGTCCTCTCTCGTCTCGACTCAGGATCAGGCCTTGACGCCCTTCTTGCCTGCAACCGTTCGCTTCTTGCCCTTGCGGGTGCGCGCATTGCACTTTGTTCGTTGTCCACGGACGGGAAGACCGCGGCGGTGCCGATCACCTCTGTAACTGCGGATGTCACGCAGACGCTGGATGTTCTGCGCCACCTGACGGCGAAGCGCCCCCTCGACGATGTAGTTGTCGTCAATGAGTCCAGCGATCGCGACCACTTCGGCCTCGGTCAATTCGGAAGCACGCGTGTCCGGGTTCACACCGGCCTGCTCGAGGATGTCATCCGCGAACTTCGGGCCGATACCGTGAATGTACCGAAGGGCGTACCGAACCTTCTTCTTCTCAGGAATGTCGATGCCTGCAATACGTGGCATATGTCTCGCTCCGTGAACTCGTTCAGCCCTGCCGCTGCTTGAGGCGGGGGTTCTTCTTGTTGATGACGTACCGCCGACCCTTGCGGATCACGATCTGGCAGTCCTTCGTACGTCTCTTGATGCTGCTTTTGACTTTCATAATGCTCTGCTCCAGGTCCTACTGGCGGTAGACGATGCGGCCCTTGGTCATGTCGTAGGGGCTGATCTCGACCTTGACGGTGTCTCCGGGGAGAATGCGGATGTAGAACTTCCGCATCCGACCGCTGATGTACGCGAGAATCTTCTGGCCGTTCTCAAGCTCAACCATGAACCTGGTGTCGGGCAGCGCCTCGGTAACGACGGCGTCGAGGACGATCTTTTCCTCCTTGGCCATGCGTGCGTCCCTGCGGACCTCCTATGAACCGGAGGGCGACGATCCGCCCCCTCTTCTGGACGCATCAGCGCCCGTAATGAAACCTGCGTAGTTGCGCATGAGAAGATTGGCCTCAATCCTCTGGATGAGGTCCAGTCCCACGCTCACGACAATGAGCAACCCAGTTCCTCCCAGGAAGCTCGACACAAAGAACGGAATGTCCATGTACCGCGCGACCATGGAGGGAATCACCGCGATGATCGCCAGGAATCCGGCGCCCACATAGGTAATCCGCTCCACCACAGTTTCGAGGTACTCGGCAGTCCTCGGGCCCGGTCTCAGACCCGGAATGAAACTGCCGTTCTCACGCAACTGCTGAGCCATGTCGTCCGGGCTGAACACCACGGTGGTCCAGAAGTAGCTGAAGAAGTAGATCAGAATGATCTCGCAAACGATGTACGGGTACTCGCCGAACTGGAAGTTGCGATTCATGAAGAACACGATGCTCTGCCACCAGGCCGGCGAGTCCTGCGAGACCGAAGTCGCCAGGTATCCGAGGAATGACGACGGGAAGATCAACAGCGAGGAGGCAAAAATGATGGGCATCACGCCTGCGTGATTGACCCGCAGAGGCAGGTAGTGCTTCTGGCCCCCATACGTCCGCCGCCCTCGCGTATGGCGAGCCTGTTGGATCGGAATTCGCCGCTGCGCCACGGTGATCAGGATCGACCCAGCCACGACGATGACAAAGGCGATGATCAGGAACAGCACGCCAAGGACGCCCACGCCACCCTCCCCACTCTGAAGCGAGAAGTCCACATTGTTGGCGAGCCAGCCGATCGCCATGGGCATCTGTGACACGATGCCCGCAGTCAGGATGAGCGACACACCGTTGCCAATGCCGTACTTGTCAATCTGCTCGCCGAGCCACATCAGGAACACACTGCCGGCCGTCAGCGCCGTCAGCCCGCCGAAGTAGAAGACGAGAATGCCGGTCTGCGTGCGGAACTGAGGCTGCACCAGTCCCTGTCCCTGCAGGAACTTCATCCACATGAAGCCCTGAATCAGACACATGGCGATGGTCGCGTACCGTGTCCACTCGGTGATCTTCTGCTGGCCGCTGGCACCTTCCTTCTTGAGCTCCTGCAACCGCGGGACCGCGGACTGCAGCAGTTGGAAGATGATCGACGCGGTGATGTAGGGCATGATGCCCAAGCCAAAGATCGTCGATTGCTTGAAGGACCCACCGGAAAAGACGGACACATACTCAAGCAACTTGCCGAAGCCCGTCGCCTCCGAGGCCGACTGGCGGGCGAGTTCCTCGAGTTGCGTCTGGTCGACGCCCACAAGCGGAATCCAGAATCCGATGCGATAGATCGCGATCATCCCAAGCGTGAAAAGAACACGATTGCGAAGTTCGGGAATCCTGAAGATGTTGAGAACGGCGTTGAGCATGCCGGGTCAACTTTCCTGTGACGCAAAGCGTCGGTTGAGATCAGTCGTCGGTTCCATCCGTGTCGGTCGTGGGCTCGGCCGGTTCGACCGGCGCTTCGGCAGGCGCCGCATCAGCAGCAGCCGGCTGAGCCTTGGCCGTCTTGGCCTTCTTGGGTGTGGATGCATCCCGCGTCCACTTCTTGAGTTCCACAACCGTGACGGTGCCACCGGCTGCAGTGATCTTGGCTTCGGCGGTCTTTGAGAGCCTGTTCGCCGTGACATCAACCTTGATGGTCAAGTCACCCTCTCCAAGAATCTTGATTGGCTTCTTGGTGTCTCGAATGAGACCCTTCGCCTTCAACGTCTCGGCCGTCACCGCCTCGCCGTCGGCGAAGCGATCGGAAATCGTCTTGAGATTGACGATGTGGTACTCGGTGCGGAACTGCACGTTCGTGAAGCCGCGCTTGGGCATTCGGCGGGCCCAGGTCATCTGGCCACCCTCGAAGTAGGCCCGGCGGCGGTTACCGCTGCGGGACCCTGCACCCTTGTGGCCGCGGCCCGACGTCTTGCCGTGCCCGCTCCCGGGCCCTCGCCCGATGCGCTTGCGGCCCTTGTACTTGCCGGCCTTGGAGGTAATTTCGTGGATCATCATGGGACTGGATCTCCTCGAGCTGCCCGAAGGCATCACTCTGCGGGTCGCTCCTCGGGTGGCTGTTCCTGCCCGTGCTGCTAGGTCG
>CAZSSV010000107.1:0-7764 GCA_964609425.1 uncultured Isosphaeraceae bacterium
ATCAAAGCTTTTCAACGACACCGGGAACGGCGGGCACTTCTTCACGGCACCGGGAATCTACTACCTCGCCATCACGTCGGCCATGAGTGAAGCCACCGGTGAGATTTCGGGTGACATGGTGCCGCTGTTTGAGATGGGCATTCCGAGCAATCAGACGGGGCTCGTGCAGCCGCGCGAAAGCTGGGCGCAATTGAGTTGGAGCGGTTGGACTGTGCCAACCGATTTTTCCAACTTTGGCGACTACGAGATTCTGCTCACCGGTGTCGGGTCGGTCCCGGCGCCCGGTGGATTGGCGCTGCTGGGCCTGGCCGCTATCGGTCGCCGTCGTCGCCGCTGCTGACTTCGGCGGGCGGCTTCGCCCGATCCTGGTATTGCGCTGCGATCGCATGCTCGCCCATGGCCTGGTGGACCGCGGCCAAGGCGGCGGCGCACTTGCGTACCTGCGGACTCTGTTCGCCCGCGTGTGCCGTAAACACCGCCATGGCGGCGAGCAATCGGTCCTTGGCCAGAACGTGGTTTCCGGACGCCAGTGCAGCGGCACCCTCCAGCCGCAGGAGCGCCGCATCGACGCGGGGTGGAAGGCCGCCGCGGCGACGCTCGGCCGCCATGCCCGCTTCTGCCGCCGCGAGGTTGCCGATCTGGAGGTCGAGTTCGATGGCGATCAGGCGTTCATCGCGATAGGACGGGTGTCCCTTCGGGAGTCGTCCACTCCGGAGGTCCGCTGCCCGCGAGAGGTGTTCCTGGGCCGCGTCTGTATCGCCTCGCGCCAGTGCCAGCCTGGCCAGCGCCGCCTCGGTGTTTCCCATGGATGTTCTGCTGCCCTGGAGCGTCTTGACGCGTCGCGCTTCACGCAGTGACACTTCGGCTTCGTCCAGCCGCCCGAGCCGCGCGAGACAGTCGCCAATGTTGTGCCGAAGCGCGGCGATCCGCCAGTCTCGGCTCGGGTCCTCGGAGTCGATCTCCACCAGCGTCACGGCCTCGCGGAGGTGGGGGAGCGCCGCTTCGGGCCGGTCAACCACGTGACCCACAGCAATGCTATTGAGAACGTTGCTCAGTTCAATGCGTCGCCTGCGGGCGTCGGTCTCGCCTCTGGCCTCGCGTACGAGCGTTCGGTGTCGCTTGAGCGATTCGTCGAACTGCGCCCATGCTCGCTGGTCGTGGCCGGCGCGCAGCAGAGACGCTGCCAGATGATGCATCGTGACCGCCGTCTCTTCGCTTTCGGGTGAAGTGGCCCTGCGGTGGGCCAGCGCGGCCGCGTAGTCTTCGACCGCGCGGTCGTAGTTGGCCTCCTTGTATCGAAGCCTTCCTCGAAGATGCAGCAGCCTTGCTGCAGTACCGCTCGGCGCGGACGGTGCCAGGTCCAGTTCCGACGCGGCCGCCTCGATGGCGGCGGCGGCGTTCTCCCATCGGGCGTTTCCGATGTGGTTTTCCGCCAGATCCAACCGGACCTCGGCCGCGATCTCCGGGTACTCGGTCAAGTCGGTGTCGACGACATTCAGCCACCGCTGAAGCAATTCGTCCATGCTGGCTGCCGCCATTGCCTGGCCGATGTTCTCTGCGTCCGCGGCGCCCAGGACGCTTGAGACCATGCCGACCGTCCCGCGAAGTCGCTGGTTGGCCGCTGCCTCCTTCTCCCAGGCGATGAACATCGTGACTCCAAATGCCACGAGCAATGCGAGTGCTCCGGCGCTCAGCCCCACAGGAAGCCAATGTCTCCGCAGAAACTTGCGTGCCACGTACCAGGCGTCGTCGCGTCTGGCTTCAATCGGTTCGCCACGCAGCCAGTGCCTGAGATCACGGGCGAGTTCGGCGGGGCCCTGGTACCGGCGATCGACATCTCGATCGAGTGATCGGAGCAGGATGGTCTCGAGATCGCGGTCGAACGACGCATCGATGCTACGAGGGGCCGTCGGTGCCGCTTCTGCGATGGTTCGGACGACGTTGGCGATCGATCCTTCGAGTTGGAACGGGCGGCGGCCAAGGAGCGCCTCGTACAGCGTGACGCCGAGGGCGAACACGTCGGTTCGCACGTCGATGCGATCCGGATCGCCCGAGACCTGCTCGGGCGAGGCGTACGCGAATGTTCCCATGAATTCACCGGCGGTCGTAACTTCGACGCGTGAGGAGGCCCATTCGGAATCGTCTACGGGCTTGGCGAGCCCGAAGTCGAGCACGTGCGGGTTGCCTTGGGCATCCACCAGGATGTTGTCGGGCTTGAGGTCACGGTGGATCACACCCTTCATGTGGGCTGCCGCCACTGCGTCGCACACCTCAGCGATGAGTTGCGTGGCGAGCTTTCGTTGTTCCGTTGGGTGCAGGCCGTCTCGCCGGCCAAGCCATCCGTCGAGCGTTTCTCCGTCTACGAACTCCATCGCCAACCATGCGCGGCCGTCCGGCGTCGTCCCGCTGTCGTACACGGTGACGATGCCGGGGTGATTGAGCGCCGCCACCATCTCGACTTCCCGCTCGAACCGGATCAACTGGCGTTCGGATGCAAAAGCCCCTCGAAGAAGAACCTTGAGTGCAACTTGCCGCCGCGTTGCCGTCTGCCGCGCGAGGAAGACTGCACCCTGGGCACCCCGGCTGAGTTCCTGCTCGATCTCGTACCCGGCAGCCTGTGGCGCTTCAACCATCGAACCGCCGCCGAACACGCCGGCCTTGTGCGCGGCAGCGAACTCATCAAGGAAACGATCCTCTGAAGCGTCTGCGGCGTGCGATCCGACGGTCGCGTCCGCGTCGAGCTTTCTATGCCGGTCAATCTCTTCGGCAACCGTGCCATCGTCCACTTCGGCGAGATACCGCTGAATGTCGATGGACATCGTGCCCCCGAGCGCGATCGCCCGAATCTCTTCGGGCGTCGGTCGGCGAGCGGGCGACGGGCTCATGGGCCATCCTCGTCATAGAGCGCCTCAAGCCGCTGGACGGTTTCCTTGAGCCGCTTGGCGACGCGACTCTTGGCGAGGTAGACGTCGTTCTCGCTCATGTCGAGTTCGGCAGCGACGTCTGAGGCGTTCTTGCGGTGAAACACGAGCATTTCAAATGCGAGAATCGTCTTATCCGCAGTCTTGGACGTGGCCTGGAGGTCCGCGAGCGCTTCCCGGAGAATGACGTGACGGCGTTCAGAGGTCCAGACGTCCTCCAACTCTGCGTCGGTCGGGACGGCGATCAGCGCCGACTCGCCTCGGGCTTCCTTCCGCACGCCACGCTTGCGGTATGTGTCGGCGATCTTCGTACGGGCGATGGCCAGAATCCACGAACGCATGCGACCGCGATCTCGGTCGTAGCGTCCGTCGCGATACTCCGAAATGACGCGGAGCATCGTTTCCTGCGCGACATCTGCCGCGTCCTGATCACTCAATCCGAGCCGTCTTGCCATTCCGATGATGATCGGGCGATACCGCCGGTCGAGAACCTCCCAGGCGGCATCGCCATCGTCTGCGTGCAGTCCATGAAGCAGGGCCGTCGTGGTATGCGTGACGTCAAGCATGGCGGTCACTCAAAAGGTACCCGAAGCGGGCGTGGGGCCTCACAGAACACCCTCGGCCCTCGGGTATGAGCCCAGCACAACCATGAGCACGCAGTGTTTCTGGGCACGGTCGATTGCTCGGGTCAGGGACGCGTCGTCGCGGTGGGCGTCGGCATCGATGAAAAACGTGTACTCCCAGTTCACCCTGCCGCTGGGCCGCTTGTCGATGTGGCAGAGATTGACGCCCGCATCGCGAAACTCGGCGAGCACGTCGACCAAGGCGCCTGGTGCATGCTTGGTGACGAACATGATTGACGTCCGGTCATGCCCGGTTGGATCGGGGCGTTGGCGACCGAGTACGAGGAATCGTGTGACGTTGTCGGGTTTGTCACCGACACGCTCGGCGAGCACATTGACAGCGTAGATGGACGCAGCGAGCCGCGATCCGATTGCGGCGACACCCGTCTGGCGAGAGGCAAGTTCGACCGCTGCGGCGGAGGATGCCGTGGGTACCAGTTCAATACCTGGAAGGTGCTGCGCGGTCCAACGGCGGCACTGCCCGAGCACCTGGGGTTTGGATGCCACCTTGGTGATGTCGCCCAGATTGCAGTTGGCCAGCAGGCAGTGCGACACTTCGATGAGTGACTCGGCGCAGACTGCAGTTTCATATTCGACAAAGGCGTCGAGTGTGTCGGTGATGCCCCCCACAATTGAGTTCTCCCAGGGAACCAGACCGTAGTGGGCCGTTCCTGAGATCACTTCGCGGAAGACTGTGTCGATGTCCGCTGTTTCGACACCGGTCACCGAGCTTCCAAAGTGTCGTGCGGCCGCGACGTGGCTGAACGATCCGGGAGGTCCAAGATAGGCGATACGAAGACCTTGCTCGAGGCTGAAACTCCCCGACATCATCTCGCGCCAGATGGCCTCGATCGTTCGTCCGGACAGGGGGCCTGGGTTGAGTTGGCGGATGCGGTCCAGGACCGCGCGTTCACGGTGCGGCGCATAGACCGGGGTGCCGTCGCCACGTTTGACGCGGCCGATGTCCTCGACCACCTTGGCTCGGGCACTGAGCAGCCGTACGAGCTGCTCGTCCAGATGGTCGATCTCTTCGCGGAGCGTGTGCAGTTCGCTCATGTGCTGACCTCGGTCTGGTGGGTGGATTCGAGTGTTCCTGGCCTCGCAAAGACGAGCATGCCGAGTGCACCGGTGGTGACAAACCCCGCCAGTGCCGCGAACGCCGCATCAAACCCGCCGAAACTGTCGGTGAGCCAGCCCGTCACGATGGGAGTGGTCAAGCCCGAGATCGAGAAGCACGTGACCATGATTCCTGTGGCCGTCGCGGCGTCGCCGGGAAAGAGATCGGTGCAGATCGAGTAATAGGGGGCGTTCGCCGCCATGGAAAAGCCGATGGCCAGCGACAGCATGAGTATGGCCAGACTCTGGTCATGGGTGAAGATGAGCGGGACAAAGCACAGGGCACCGATCAACTGGAAGAACCAGATTGGGTGGACGCGGGCCGACCGGATGTTTTTGGTGCGAGCCATGCGTCGATCCGAGTACCACCCGACCAGCGGAATGAAGAGGCACGCCAGGCCCCAGGGGAGCGTGCTGAACCACCCAATCTTGGTGAGTTCCATGCCCCACGTCTGCTCGAAGTAGCCGGGAATCCACGTGATGCCGAACCAGAGGACGTATCCGAACGAGAAGAATGACCATGAGGTCGCCAGCAGCGTCGGGTTTCTCAGAAGCCGCCACCAGTCTCGGCTTGGAGCTGCCGCAGCGGCATCAAGGTTCGGCCGGCGGTAGATCAGTGGAAGCGCGATGCCAAGCAACGCACTGCCTCCCGCCAGCACCATGAACGCCCATCGCCAACTGACCGCCGCGATGAGGTGTGAGAGAAGCGGGCCGCCCAGCAGCAACGCGGCCGGAACGCCGACCACCATGATTCCGACGGCGCGGCCGGCCATTCGCGGCGGCATCCAATCGGCGACGGCGCGGTTCATGGCCGGGAAGTTGACACCTTCGCCCAGGCCCAGAACAACCCGCAAGGCCAGGAACAGGACCCACACCTCGGCCAGGCCCAACGCGGCCATCGCGGCCGACCAGACAAACAGGCCGATGGTCCACACCAGCCGGACGCCGAAACGGTCCAAGAGCAGGCCGCTGAGCCCGTTGACCCCGAGCGCGCCAAGGGCAAAGAGTGAAATCGCCAAGCCAAAGGCCGTGTTGGACAGGCCGAACTCGTCCTTGATTGGCTCGATGGCGAACGAAATCACCACGCGGTCCAAGTAGTTGACCAGGCACAGCACCAGGGCCAGGATCATGATGGCCCACGCGCGGCGGGCGATGGGGTTCCGGTCTGTGGAAATGATGTGAACTCCTTCCTCGATCCGTGGCACGAACGGGCCGCACGATACTGTAGCCCCCATGCACGGATGCTCCGCCGACCCGACGATGGACCCGGTTCTGGATGTCGTTCGCCATGTATGGGGCTGGGACGCGTTGTATCCGATGCAGCGGGAGGCCATCGAGGCGGCTCGGTGTGGACGGGATTCGCTGCTCGTGCTGCCTACGGGCGGCGGCAAGTCGCTGTGCTATCAGGTGCCTCCGATGGTTGACGGAGGCCTTGCCGTCGTGGTCTCGCCCCTGATCGCGCTCATGAAGGATCAGGTGGACGGATTGAAGCAGGTCGGTGTGGACGCGGTCTGCCTCCACGGTGAACTGGCGCCACACGAGCAGGATGTGATTTTCGAACAGGTGACCCGGGGCGACATTCGCCTGCTGTACGTGACTCCCGAGCGGCTCGTCACAGCCGGCTTCTTGTCGCGGCTTGTGGCGTGGAATCCGAAGTGGATTGCCGTGGACGAGGCGCACTGCATCAGCCAGTGGGGGCACGACTTCAGGCCGGAGTATCGCCGCATTGCCGAGGTGCGATCGGCGCTGCCCGACGTGTCGATGCACGCCTGCACGGCCACGGCAACGACGCGGGTGCGAGAGGACGTGCTGATGCAGCTCGGTCTGCGCGATCCGCTTGTGCTGATCGGAGATATCGATCGCCCCAATCTGACCTACCGCGTGACGCCGAGGACGGACGCTCAGCGACAGATTCGTGAGGCTCTCGCCCGCCACCGAGGGCAGGCGGCCATCGTGTACTGCGCAACGCGGCGTCAGACCGAGTCGATGGCGAAGGCTCTGCGACGTGACGGTTTTTCGGCCGATGCCTATCACGCCGGCCTGGATCGCCGAAAGCGGGCGGCCGTACAGGACGACTTTGCGGCCGAACGCATCGATGTCGTCGCGGCGACGGTCGCGTTTGGCATGGGAATCGACCGCTCCGATGTGCGGTGCATCGTGCACGCATCCATGCCAGACAGTCTTGAGCGCTATCAGCAGGAGACGGGCCGCGCTGGCCGGGATGGGCTGCCGTCCGAGTGCGTGTTGCTCTTTTCAGGTGGCGATGCGGCGCGGTGGCGATCGTTGCACGAGCAGTCGGACGATCCGAGCCTTGCCCCGTTCAGGCGGGCCATGCTTGAGTCGATGCAGTCCTACTGCGCGACGGCGATGTGCCGACGATGCATGCTGGCCCGTCACTTCGGGCAGCCACGCGAGCAGGAAACGTGCGAACGGTGCGACGTGTGCCTGGGAGACGTCCGGGTGCTTGAGGATGGCACACGCGTTGCGCGGATGATCCTCTCTGCAGTTGCCCGGACCGGTCAACGGTTTGGAGCCGGATACATCGTGGACGTGCTGCGGGGAACAGGTTTGGATCAAGTCATGCGCCGGGGTCACGACGACCTGTCGGTGTTCAGATTGCTCGCCGATCGGTCCAAGGGAGAACTGACCGACCTGGTCTGGCAATTGGTGCATTTGGATCACCTGCGGCGGGTCGGGGATGACTATCCGGTACTCGTCATCTCGGACTCCGGGATGGCCGTCATGCGGGGCGAGCGGCCGGTCGACCTGGTGGCCCCGCCCAAGCGTCCGGTCCGGGGTGCGGCCGGCGAGGCGGCGTCGTGGGAAGGCGTCGACCGGGGCTTGTTTGAACACCTGCGGGTGGTTCGTCGGCGTGTGGCGGCCGAGCATGGTGTGCCGGCCTACGTCGTCTTCGGGGATGCGTCGCTCCGGGAAATGGCCGCGATGCGGCCGCAGACGCCGGCCGACCTGCTTGAGGTCAAGGGCGTCGGAGATCGAAAGCTGGCAGCATTTGGCGTGGTGTTTCTTGAGGCCATGACCAACTGGGATGAGGGGAATCTCCGGTAATCCCGAGCCAGATGCTTGCATCCGAGCCCGTTTCGGTG
>CAZSSV010000108.1:0-7623 GCA_964609425.1 uncultured Isosphaeraceae bacterium
ACCAGCACGTGCCCGAGGCTGAGCGGGCCCACATCGAGAAACGCCAGCACGTGGTCGTCCTCGTACACGCGGTGGCAGGGGATCTCTCCGTCGAGGATGCGGCCGAAGATGGTGGGTTCGGTGGTCATGGTGGAGGCCTCCACATGCTGCTCGGCCGAGTCAGTTCGCCTGAGCGATCTCGCCTCGAACCTTGATCTTTGGTCCGCCGTCCGGGTCGCTTCCCGGGGCGGGTGCTGGGACCGAGAAGGACTTGATGACGCCGGGCTCGAAGACCAGACACATGCTTGAGCCGCCGTAACTGAAGTACCCGAGCTCTTCGCCCTTGCCCACCTGGTCGCCCTTTGTGACTCCGATCGTGACCGACGAGATCTCGGTGATGCCGATCGGGATCACGACCACGACGCCGAGGGACGGGTCGTCGCACTCGATGAAGACCAGGCCGCGCGTGTTGACCTGCGCCTCATACTCCTGTGACCAGGTGCCGCCGCTGGCGTCATAGCCCACCGACTCGAGTTCACTGAACATGAGTCCATCGACGATACGCGTGTCGATCACGCGGCCCGCCACGGGCGAACGCCACCGGTGGTAGTCGGCGCCGCTGAGGAACGACTGGAATACGTCACCGCCGACGAAGCGATCGACCAGATCGTGATGGTCCAGCATGTCGGCCAGCGAGTAGGGCTGACTCTTCATCCAGAACTTGGATGTCCGCTGGACGTTGCGTGCAATCTTGTTGACCGTCCCGTCGTTGGCCGACACGATCACCTTGGCGTCACCCGCTCCAGCAAGCGGCCGGACCTCACCCTTGATCTGCCGGTGGAAGTATGCATTCCAGGATGGGAAACCCCAATGAGGGGCGGACCTGTCCGGGATGACGAACTCATCGAGCTTGTTCAGCTTCACAGCACCGGGAGAGAGCCACCCGCGCGGACTCGTGTTGAGGACGCTGCAGGAAGCGGGGGAGTCAAGAAAGGTGCACCACTCCTGCAGCACTCCGCGAATTGCATTATTGAATGCCGCATTGGTAAAGGCCGAGCGTCCGGCCGTCGTGTACATCATGTACACGAAGAGGGCGGACATGGGAAACGTGTTGCGTTTGGATGGATCATCGCTGTAGGCCGGTGCTGTCTGCACAATGTGATTGAGGGAGGCCAGCAGGTCGCTGATCGAGCCAACGGTGCGGTGGGCCGATGGCACCTGTTCGACCATTTGCGTGACATACATTCGCACGATGCCGTCCCGGTCGATGAGGTCGGCCAGCGCCTGGACCGAGGGCGCGTTCGGACCGGTAGCTCTCGGCGAGGCAATCGCAGCCGCCGTGACGCCGCGGAGCCAGAGGTTGAGGCGGGCAGTGTCCTGTGGCAGGTGGCCGGGAAGACCTGCGGCCAGTGACGGCGCGGCCGCGGTGGCGGCCGCCGTCAGCCCGGCGGCTTCCAGAAAGGCGCGGCGACTGTGCGGTGAGTCATGAAGCTTTGTCATGTCCGGGAACATACTGCGATTCCCTGCTCCGGTGTGGCCGCATGCCCGCCTTCTATACTCCGCCGTATGAACGCCTCCGAGTTTCTGCCCACGGGTGTGATCGCCGATGACCTTGACAGGTGGCTGTGTGAAGACGGGTTGGACGAGGGCGACATCACCAGCGAAGCGATACACGCGGATGATTGCTGGGTTGACTTTCGGTTGGTTGCCAGATCGCACATGACCGTCTCCGGGCTTGAGCCACTGAGCAGGGGCCTTGCTGCATTTGACGTAGATGCCAGCCTCGTGGCCGATGTTGCTGAAGGCGAACACGTCGAGTCGGGGGCGACGCTCGCGACGCTGGCGGGCGATCGGCGGACGGTGTTGGCGCTCGAGCGGACACTGCTCAATGTTCTGGGCCGCGTTTGTGGCGTGGCCACGTGTACCCGGAAGTTCGTTGCTGCTGTGTCGGGTACGGGGGCTGTCATCACCGATACCCGCAAGACTATGCCGGGGCTGCGAGCGTGGGACAAGTACGCCGTTGTCTGTGGCGGAGGAACCTCGCACCGCATGGGCCTTCATGACGCGGCGCTCTTCAAGGACAATCACTTCGCTGGCCGCTCGCCGAGCGAGATGGCTGCGGACTTGGCGTGTGCCATCACCAGAGCGAAGGCCGACCGCGCGCTGTCATTCATTGAGGTCGAAGTGGACACCCTTGAGCAGTTGGACGCGGTATTGGGCGTCTCTGGGGTCGACATCGTGCTGCTCGACAACATGCAGCCGGCAGTGCTTCGGGAGGCTGTCGCGCGGCGCAATGCTGTGGCCCCAGATGTGCAACTGGAGGCCTCCGGTGGAATCACGCTGGAGACCGTTCGAGAGGTGGCCGAGTGCGGCACCGATCGCATTGCGGTCGGCGCGCTCACGCGGGATGCGACCATGCTCGATATCGGGTTGGACGCATGAAGACTCTGCAGGCGATTGCGCATTGGCCGGATCGGCTTGAACAGGCTGTCGAACGCGTCGGGCCGCCGCTGTGTGTGTGCCGGGTACTGGCTGAGTGCGCCAGTACACAGGATCAGGCCCGCGCGCTGGGCCTTGGCGCCGTCGTCGTTGCCGGACGGCAGACAGCGGGCCGCGGTCAGCGGGGCAACACCTGGGAGGATACGGGTGACGAGGGGCTCGCCTTCAGCGTGGCGCTGCCTGCCACCAGCAGGCCAGAACGATCGCGTGATGTCGCGGCGGCCATCGTGGTGGCCCTTTCGAAGTGGGTGCCGCGCTCGTTGACCGTCAAGGCGCCGAACGACGTCGTGTACCGCGGCCGCAAACTCGCAGGTGTGCTGATCGAGCAGGCGGATGGGCTCGCTGTCATTGGCATCGGCATCAACGTCGCGCAGGATGCGTTTGAGGGACCGCTTGGCGGGACTGCTGTCAGCCTGCGCATGGCTGGCGCGGCTGCTGATCGAATGGAGGTGCTGGAAGCCACGCTTCCGCGGGTGGTCGCCGCGTGGGAAGATCGCTCGCCGAACGCCTGAGGCGTTTTGGCACCGATCGTGGCTGTGGCCGCTGGCGGCGATACCGTCGGCGACGGAGCCTCACCGGCATGAGTTGGTACCACGAGGACCTGCCGCTGAGCGATCCCATATTCAGGGCAATTGCGATGGTGCGGGACCGGCTCATCCGGATTGTGGACCTGCTTCAGGCAGCCGAGGTTCCGTGTGCGGTCTGCGGTGGTTGGGCGGTCGCCGGGTGGGTGGCGACAATGGACGATGACGCAACGCGGACGACGAGGGATGTGGACTTCTGCTGCGGCGGGAGGACCTGGACCGCGCGGTTGCGGCTGCGGCGAAAGGGGGGTTCCGATACGCGGACGTGGGTGGCATTCCGATGCTTCTCGATGGCCCGGACGGCACACCCAAGCGAGGCGTCCACATCGTTTGGGCCAATGAAACTGTACGGCCCAATGATCAGATGCCAGCACCCGATATTGAACCGCAGGAAGAAAGCGACACACATCCGTTTCCTCGCGTGGGGCTCGAGGGTCTTGTTCGGATGAACCTCACGGCGTGGCGAACGCACGACCGAACGCACCTGTATGACATGATCAACATTGGCATTCTCACCGAGTCAATGGTGCAGTGGTACGAGGGGGAACTTGCAGATCGGCTGAAGTTCCGCTTCGACAACCCTGAAGTCACGCTGGGTTGACGCTGCCGGAGGTTGCTCGACGCGGAGGGTGCGTGATGGAGCTCAGATGGCCGATCGAGGGGGCCTTCAGCAAGGGCCCCACACACTCATCATCTGCAGTAGGTCATCGATGTCAACGTCATGGTCGTTGTCGACGTCAGCCTCGCACGCAGGTGGACACGCAGCGCAATCGCCGTCAGTGCCGAGCCATGTTCCTGTGATGTCGTCGCACACACTCTGCGTCAGAGAGATGCATGCGCCCTCGAAGCAACACGGCGAGGTTTCGGCCGGCTGGCAGACCTCCCAATCGCACTGGGTGAAGGGCCCGTAGAACCAGCCTCCGCCGGCGAGGCAATCGGTTTCGGTCGTGTGTACGCAGACGCCGCTCAGGCAGCAGGCACCGTGGGCGCCGCAGAGTGCCCAGTCGCACACGGTCTGGGTTGGGTAAAATGTGCCCTGATTGAACGCGCACTCTGCTTCAGTCATCAGGAAACACTGGCTGTCCACACAGCAGGCTCGATCTCGAGGTTCACACGCGATCTCTGCGCACGATCCGGCGGTTGGGTGAAGGACGCCACCGACTGCAGTACAACTCTCCGCGGTGGACATGACACACCACACATCCAGGCAGCACGGGAACGTGAGCGACGCACACATGTCGGCGGTGCACTGAGTTTCTGTCCCGGCAAACAGTCCTCCGGCGTCTTCGCAGGCAAACTGAGGGACTTGGTAGCACTCGCCGTCGAGGCAGCAGGCGCCCGTTGTGCACATGCCATCGTTGCACGGTGTGTCGTGCCCGAGGTAGATGCCGAGCATGGCGCCGCATTCGGCCTCCGTGGCTACGGTGCAGCTGCCATTGACACAACATCCGCCAGTCACTTCCACGCCGCAGGAGACATCGGCGCACTGCACACCGTCCCCGTGAAAGGTGCCGCCCCACTGATAAACGCATACATCGTGATGGGCAAACAGGCAGAACTCAGCAGGTGGATACTCCTGCACGACGCAACACGCGCCCATGGGGTAGGCGCACGGGAGGTCACTGCAGTTGGCGCCCGCCCCCATCCAAGTGCCAGCAAAATACTCCACGCACTCAAACTCGCTGACAAAGAAGCACGCCCCGGAGGCGCAGCAGGCCCCGAGTGGAATTGGGGCCGCGTCGCACGCAATGCCGCTGCAGGTTGAGCCGGCGCCGTGCCAGGTGCCCTCCAGTGATGCGCAGGTGTCCGCCGTGTAGAGGTCGCACGCTTCCGTGACGCCATCGAATGCGACGTGACAACACGCGCCAATCGTGTCCTGACCCCCGCATGGATAACTGTCGCAGTCGCCAATCTCCGGATGCCACACGCCGCCGCCGCTGAGGCAGGCGTGTTCAGTCTGGTTGTCGAGGCAAGCTTCAAAACCTCCGGAGAAGCAACATGGAGCCGTGGGTTCAGCGACGGTGATACAGGTCGCCAGGAGCGGCCCAATGATGGCGAGGCAACGAATCTTGATGGCTTTCATGCGTCCCTACTCCCTGTGCAGCGTCTCTACTCTCTGTGCAGCGGACCCTACCCGATGTGCGGCCGTTTCTTGCACACAAACTGGCGGGTTACCCGCGACCCGGGTGCCCGGCTGGAGACCGTCCCGGGTCCACCCAGCCCTCCGCGAGCCGCCAACAGCGGTGGATTGTTCGGTTTCGAAAGTCGTCCGGGACCGTGCGGTTGGTGATCTCGTGGCAGCCAAAGCCCTCCGGGACGGCCGGAGGTTCGAGCGAGAAACGCCGAGCGTTCGTTGAGAAAAACAGCTCACCACCCGGCGAGACCCACCGGGCAGCATGGGCGAGCAGCGATGCGGCATCACGGTCGATGCTGAATGAGTCCGCCTCCATGCGTTTTGAGTTGGAAAACGTCGGCGGGTCGAGGACCACGATGTCGTACCGGTCCTGCTCGGCAGGATGCTGGTTGAGCCACTGCAGGCAATCGGCCTGGAGGGCGCGGTGGTCGTCATCGACGTCACAGCCATTGAGCAGCAGGTTGCGACGATACCAATCGAGGTAGGTGCCCGACATGTCAACGGTCGTGGTGGCACTGGCGCCACCGGCGCGGGCGCACACGCTGAAGGCGCCCGTGTAGGCAAAGAGATTCAGGACTCGCTTGCTTCGGCATCGCTCACGCACCATCTGGCGAAGTGGGCGGTGATCGAGAAAGAGGCCGACGTCGAGGTAGTCGGACAGGTTGATCTCGTACCGGAGGTCGTGCTCCTGCACGATCTTGAGCCGCCCCCGGGTGGACGCTCGCTCGTACTGCGCTCGGCCACCTTCGGCATCTCGTTGCCGGCCTCGGTGCTTGATGTGCACGCGGTCACGCTCGATGCCCAAGCCCTCCAGCACGTGTGACGTTGCGTCACGCTCGTGGGCGTCGCGGGCCTGGGGTGTTTCGTCCTTCGTACGATCAAACAGCCAGACGACGGCGTCTCCATCGCTGGCGATGTTCGCAGCATTCTCGTCCGCATACCAGTCGATGATGGCCGGGTAATCGGGAATGTCTCGCTCGTAGAGGCGAAAGCATGAAATGCCCTGGCGGCGGCCCCATTTGGCGAGATGACGCATGCGTTTGGCGAGTCTGGCTGCAAGCATGGGGGTCATCCTGAGAACATGGTGAGGAACATTTTGGCTGCGGCGATGAGGAGCACCAGTGCCAGCAGCAATCGAATGCCGTCCCCGGGCAACTTGCGTGCGCCCAGACCCGATCCGAGCAAGCCACCGCCCATGGCGGCGGCGATGTACACCGGCAGCGCACGCGGCAGCGCGGGTTGATCGGCGATCACACCGCCCAGCCCGGCCACGGAGTTGACCAGCACAAAGACGATCGCGACGGCAGCTGTTCGCTGCGGACTTGCCCAGTTGGTGATCATGAGCAATGGGGAGAGAAAGATGCCACCGCCGGTCCCCGTAAGCCCTGCCAGAAGCCCGAGGCCGCCGCCTGCGCCAAGAGCGATCGGACGTGGCGGCATGTGCGGGGCCTGGCCAGATGCGGCGCCGCTTCGCCGCGCCGATCGCACCTTGAGTGCGAGCACGATGGCCGCGAACAGCAGCACAAGACCAATGAGCGGCTTGAAGACGATTGCGGGCAGCGTCCAGACACCGCCGACGAACGCAAGGGGCACGGCGCAGACGGCAAATGGCCAAAACGTCTGCCAGTCGAAGTGGCCGGCCCTGACAAAGCGGTAACTGCCAATGGCCCCGACGAAGATATTGAGTGTCAGCGCAACCGCCTTCATCTCCTCTTGCGGCATCGTCGTGACGATGGCCATGGCCGCGAGGTAGCCGCTGGCACCTGCGTGTCCGACCGCCGAGTACAGCACGGCGAGGGCGAAGATGGCTGCGGCCAGCACGATGACGGTGGTCATCGGGGGCATGGTAGGGGCCCGTCGTCCACATTCCTGGTGGCCCGGCAGGCGCATTCCCACACTGCCCTGATTGCCTGCGTTACCACCCCTCCCCGACTGAGGGATCTGGAGGGCGATCTGACGACCGAACTGCAGAGCGATCCACCGCGACGAAAAGTCGTGCAACATGTTGTGGCATAAAGGATTCCATCCTTGTGTGCTTACGGTTGCCGCGTTGACCTCGGACCAATGTGGAGGGGCACGTGAGCTGGAAGCCTTGGGGTGTGGTGGGCGTGTTGATGTGCGTGGTGCCACACGCCACGGCGGTCGATCTTCATGTGGATGTCTTCGCGCCTGCCGGTTCCGGGGACGGGTCGGCGGCTGCGCCCTTCCAGTCGATCGAGGCGGCGCTTGCCGTTCTGACGTCCGAAGACAACATCCTCCTTCGCGCCAACGATGCGAGCACGCCCCATCCGGTGCCGCCGGAGTTCATGTCACCCCCGGGAAGCGTTCGACGCTTGGTGGTGGTTGGCGGTTGCGATGCGGCGTGGAATCTGCCTGACGTCTCCGCACGGGGGGGGAGCGTGCTGGCGTTTGACGCCGAGCCGCTGA
>CAZSSV010000109.1:0-7612 GCA_964609425.1 uncultured Isosphaeraceae bacterium
GTCGCGGTGTCAGCCGCTGGGGCGGATCTTCCCAACCACCGACGGCTTCTCCGCCATGATCTGATCGGCGACCTCCCGCCGGTGCACCTCGATCTCGCGCGGGAAGTCCAGCGCCAAGCGGACGCGGTCTCCCTTCACCGATGCGATGCGGACCACGCCAACCGGATCGGTCGGGTCGCCAATGACCACTTCTTCGCCTTCTCTACGTGTGATGACCAACATGGTCCGGCCCTCCTGCCGGCAAGACGCCTTCCTGACAACCATTTGACCGAGCCCGTTCGGGCTCGACCCACCGCTCCGTAGCGTACCTCAGCTCGGCGAAGTCTCCAAGCCCGCCTCGCGTTGGCCCCGCTCAGAGGCTCTCAGGGGGGATTCAGTCGATGGCGCTGACGGATGTGACTTCCGGAACCCGCTCCATCATGGTCTGCTCGATGCCAACCTTCAGCGTCAGGTTCGCCGACGGACACTCAATGCATGCCCCGAGCAGGCGAATCCGCACCTCACCCGCTTCGGTGATCTCTGCGAGTTCAACGTCACCTCCGTCAGCTTGGATGGCCGGTCGAACGGCCGCCAGGACCGCTTCGACGCGCTGGGTGAGGCTTGCTGGATCACTGGAGGGTGCCGTCATGCACCGCAGCCTATCTCATCGTCGTCGGCTGTGGCAACACGTCCGGTCCCGGAGAGATTCCTAGGATGGGGCCCATGCGACGATTCCCACTGCCGCTCGCCGCCGCCATGCTGGCCGCATCATCACTGACCGCCGGCTTCGGATGCGGCTACACCATCAGCGACCCCGCAGCGTCACTGCGCGACGCCTCGCTTCCGGGAAGGGCCCACCGCGCCGCACTGCACATGCTGATGGAGCAAAGCGGCACGCCGGACAAGGCCGACCTCGACGCCCTGCAGGGGCTGGTGTACCGCCCGGGGTATGCCGATGATCTTCGACTGGAAGGGCTCGAGTACCTCGTGAGGATCGATCGCGATGCCGCGACGCTCACGCTCCGGCGGCGGCTCCCGCGCGTCACCGACCACGACTGGCTCCGCACGTTGTGCGCATTCGTCGCGGCGCATGACATGACCGATCTCGATGAGGCGCTCGTGAGCAGTTGGGGCCGGCCCTGGACGGGCGACCTTCCCGATGAGCAGCGGCCCGAGTACCAGGCACTTCTGGCCATGCACGGTCCCGGCGCGCCCGTCGCGCTCGTTTGGAGCACCTTTCTACAGGCGACGCGTCCTTCCGAGAGCGGGCTGCGATTTCGCTGCTGGGAGTTGCTGCATCGGCTTGGTGCCCGCGAGAAACTGATCGAACTCGTTCTCACGCCAACCGACGCACAGCCCCATCCCATGCTGGGGGATCTTCACGCGGCTGCCCAGTCGTTCGGGACCATTCCCTGGAATCGTGAAGAGGCCTTGTGGATTCACAAGCTTGCAGATCCTGAGCGGAAGGGTTTCTGGGAGGCGGTCGAGTCAGCGTGCGGGAAGGTTTCGGAAGCTCGCCGCGAACGCCTGGAGATTCGCGACCTTCCGGTCATCGCCGCCGCAGCGGCTCACCGCCCGGAACTGCTGGATGCGAGCGATCGGGAACTCTTGGCGGCTGTGGCGCGTGGTGTGGCCGATCAACGCCACTATCGCGAGCAGGACCCGGGGTTCCTTCCCGGGCAGGAACTCGACCATCGTCTGTCTTCACATCGGGACCGATTGACGTTTGGCGATCTCATCGCGCTCCGCATGGCTCAGGAGGCCATGTCCAGCCCGGCGATTCGATCTCATCTGTTTCACTTCGCGGACAGGGACCTTCACGACGAGACAACCGAGTATGGAGGCGTCATCGACCTGGACAGCCAGGGGCGTTTCAATGTTCGGGAGTTTCCGCCTCGCATGCGTGTGCACGATCGGCGGTTCGAGGCGTCTCAGGACATGTTCGACGCCGGCTACACGGCACTCTTTCACTTTCATTACCACGCTCAGAAGCATCGCAACTTTGCCCATGCCGGCCCGGGCGCCGGCGACATGAAGTACGCCGACACCACCCGAACAAACTGCCTGGTTCTCACGTTTGTCGATCAGGACACCATGAACGTTGACTTCTACCGGCATGACGGTGTCTTGGTTGATCTCGGTGTCATTCTTCGCCCGTCGAGCGGCTCGAGGCGAGGATGACCGCCCGCCGTGAGATTGCGTTCGAGAAGTGGCATGGCCTTGAGAACGATTACATCGTGGTGTCCAAGCGTGAGGCCGATGGCGTGACGCTCCACCGGCTTGCTCAGGCTCTGTGTGACCGGCGTTGTGGGATTGGCGCCGACGGCCTGCTGGTCACCGGTGAGGACGATCACGGGGGCGTCCACTTTCAAATCTTCAACGCGGATGGATCGAGTGCCGAGCTGTGTGGAAACGGCCTGCGATGTGCCGCTGCTTCCCACGCGCGGCGCACCGATTCCACCACCGTCTCGCTCCGATCGGCCGTGGCCACGCACCGGGCGACGGTGCGCCGGCGTGAGGTCGATTTCGACGTGGCGATAGATCTGGTTCCCGTCGAGATTGGAGCGGAGGCGATCGTGCACTGGGAGGGGGGGTCCATCATCGCGACGCTCGTATCGACCGGGAACCCTCACGCAATCATCGTGCTGGAGGCCGAGGTGTGGGACGCGGCCGACGCCGTGCTCGATGCCGCAGTGGCAACGTTTGACGGACAGGTCAATGTCCATGCCGTGGAGGTGACGCGGCCCGGTCACATGCGTATGCGGACGCGAGAGCGCGGTGTGGGGGCTGTCAGGGCCTGCGCCACCGGTGCCGTGGCCGCAGCCGGTGTCGTCACGGGTGGCGATGGCAGAGGGTGGGACGTCGAGATGCCCGGTGGTGTGCTTCACGTCGAGCCGGCGGGCCCGGGTGAGGCGGCGCGCACCAGAGGGCCGGCCGTGTACGTCTGTGAAGGACTGTGGGCCTGTCCTGCCGATGTGTATCCTCTTGCGTGACCATGAGCCTGCTGACACTGCCACAGGTACGGGTTGAGGGAACGCCCGAAGAGCTCGGCGCCGGCGTAGGCCAGGCGCTCATGGGCGACATCGGCGCCATGATCGAGCGACGGCGGGCCGCGGCCGAGGCGTACTTCGACCTTCGCGGACGAGGCCATTTTCAGGACATGGTCAAGGCCGCGCAGGGGTCGCTTGAGATTCTGGAGGCGTGGGACCCGGACGGTTGGCGCGAGCACCATGCCACCGCGGCGGCGGCCGGTGTGGCGTCGGAGGTCCTGTACGCAGCCGCGAACTACAGCGACATGCGAGATCTCGTCACGCTCGACGCCGACGCGGACGAAGGGTGCACCTCGCTTGCGGTCCCGCCCTCGGCATCTCGAGATGGCAACATTCTGGTTGGGCAAACATGGGATCTTCACCCGCTCGACATCGAGTCGGTCGTTGCGGTGCATCGGATTCCGAACGACCAGCCCGAGACGTGGAGTGTGACGGTGGCCGGTGCGCCGACGCTTATCGGCATGAACATCCACGGGATCTGGGCGGGCACGACGAACATCAAGCTGTCCGGCACAAGGCCCGGCGTCGGATACTTGAGTCTGCTGCACCGTGCCATTCGGTGCCGGGACCGGGAGGAGGCTGCGGCTGAGATTCAACATGCGCCCAGAACGGCAGCCCACACGTTTCTGCTCGCTGATGCGGGCGGAGCGATCGAACTGGAGTGCTCGGCGACCATGACCGTGCGGCGAGATCTTGGTGACGAAGCGATCGTGCGAACGAACCACTGCCTGGCGGGACCCATGAGTGGCGCCGATGCGGAAGCGCCATCCTCGAGCAGCCTGCATCGACTGGAGCGAGCCCGGCTGCTCGCGTCGCGGCGGGATCTTGACATGGAGTCGATCAGGGGCATCATGGCCGACCGCGCCGATGGGACTGATTCAATCTGCAGATACGAGGATGACGGACAGCAGACCGCCACCAACGCCTGTGTCATCGGGGAACCTGCCAGACATAGCATTCAGGCGTGCCGTGGGCCGGCTGACCGCGGGGACTGGGTTGCGCTGCGCTTTCAGAACAGCCTCTGAACTACCATGCGTGCCATGAGCACAACGGACGCCCGGATGATGGCCGCGCGGGACGAGATGATCCACGCGCTCGACGCTGCGACGGCCGACCTGACCGAGCCACGGCCTCCCGATCCCGCTCGGGCGGCAGTTCTGGGTGATCTCGAAGCGCGGCTTGCCGACGTACGGGGTCGGGCGGGCTTCTACCCGGCGATTGGGTCGGGCCGTGGCCGTGGCCCGCTCGTCGAACTTGCCGACGGCTCAGTCAAGTGGGACATGATCACCGGCATCGGAGTGCATGGATTCGGTCACGGTGATCTGGACCTCACACGCGTGGCGGTGGAGGCCGCGGTGCAGGACACGGTGATGCAGGGGAATCTGCAGTGCAACGACGAGGCCGTGCTGTTTGCCGAGGCGCTGCGATCCGCTGCCCAGCGGGGGGGCGCCGACCTGGACCACTGTTACCCGGCGTGTTCGGGCGCTATGGCCAATGAGAATGCCCTGAAAGTGTGCATGCAGGCGACAGATGGTGCCGGCCGTGTGCTGGCGTTTCGGGACAACTTCATTGGCCGGACGGTGACGCTGTCGCACATCGGGGACAGCCCCGGCCACCGGGAGGGTGTGCCACAATCGATCGAGGTCGACTACGTGCCGTACTGGGACGCTGCAGACCCTGGTGGATCCTCCGCCGATGCGCGTGCGGCGATGGAGGCGGCGCTGGCCGCGTCGCCCGGCGGACACGCGTGCTTTGTCATGGAACTCGTACAGGGCGAGGGCGGCTTTTCGGCGCCTCCGGCGAGTTTCTTTCATCCGCTCATCGATGCAGCGAGGGCTGCCGGCGTTCCGGTCTGGTTTGACGAGATTCAGACATTCGGCAGGACGGATCGTATGTTCCGGTTCGAGGGTCTCGGGTTGGGCCCCATGGCGGACGTCGTCACCGTCGGGAAGATGTCGCAGGGGTGCGCTGCGATGTGGCGGGCTTCGCTGAATCCACGGCCCGGGCTGTTGAGCGGGACGTTTCTCGGGTCAACGGCCGCGATGGCCGTGGGTCGGCGGGTCATCGAGCGGCTTGCATCCGGCGACGCATATGGCGATACGGGAAGGCATGCGCAGTTCTATGAGCAGTTCTCATCACGGTGCGCGTCGATGGTCGCGTCGCTTCCGGCCTGCTTCCCAGAGGTGCTCGGGCCCCGCGGTCCCCTTCCCGCGTGGGGTGGGACGGGTGGCATGATGCGATTGACGCCGTTCGGTGGCGACCGTGCGCGAATTGGCGCCCTCGTGCACCGGCTGTTCCGAAGCGGGGTCATCACATTCCTGTGTGGCCATGGCCCGGTGCACCTGCGACTCCTGCCACCTGTTGGCGTGCTGGAACCTGCACATCTCGACGCTGTGCTGGACATCGTGCAGGCCGAGATCGCCGCGGAAGGGGAGGATGGCTGAGGTGTTCGTCGTGCGAAATGCCGTCGATGAGGATGTTCCGGCCCTGTTGAGGCTGGCCAGCACCGTGCACTCGGGCAATCTTCCGCCTGACCCGGTGGCGCTTCGCGACCGCGTGGAGTGGTCGTCGGAGTGCTTTGCAGGGCGATCGGGCGATCAACCCGCGATCTACATGTTCGTGCTCGAGGACACAACGGCAGGCCGCGTCGCTGGGACGTCGAGTTTGATGACCGGCAAGGGGACGGCTGACCGGCCCCGACTGTTCCTTCGGGTTCGAAAGCGTGAGCACTACAGCCGCGACCTTCAGGCGGGGCAGGTCCAGATGACCCTGCAACTCGGAAGGGATGCCAGTGGACCGACCGAACTGGGCGGTCTCGTGATTGGTTCATCCTGGAGGGGCAGTCCTCACCGGCTTGGTTCGCTGCTGAGCAAGATGCGGTTCGCCTACATCGGTGCCCATCCAGAACGCTTCGACCACCGACTGATCGGGGAGATCATGGGTGACTTGACGGCGGATGGGCGGACGATGTTGTGGGATCACCTGGGACGCCGCTTCATCAACCTCTCCTATGTCGAAGCGGACGCATTCAGCAGAACGAGCAAGGAGTTCATCATGTCGCTCTTCCCAGACGGGGAGATCTACGTGTCATTGCTGCCGGCCGAGGCAAGGCGGCTGATTGGCCGTGTGAGCCCGGCCGCGCGTCCGGCCCTGCGGATGCTGGAGCGGCAGGGGTTCCGCAGATGTGACGAAGTGGACCCATTCGACGGCGGCCCGTGTGTCGAAGCCAAGCGCGATGAGATTCCGCTTGTGAAGCAGACCTCGCACTGCACCGTGGACGGAATCGTGGGTGCCATGGGCGACGGGACCGCTTGTTTCGTGAGCCGGTGTACGGATGGTGGGTTTCGTGGCATTCGCGCCGCCGTGTCGCGGCCCGATGGAGGAGGCGTCGTACTCTTGAGCGAGGACGCCGCCTTGCTCGGCGCGTCGTGCGGAGATGAGGTTGGTGTGACGCCGGCGACTGCAGGCGATCCTGAGTGAACGGGCGAGACTTTCTCGCTGGTGCGTGGCGGCCCATCACGGGAGACGCCCAGCGATCGTGCAACCCCGCCCGGCCCGATGACTGCTGCTGGTCCGGGACGCCTCGGCTTGATCACGTTGGCGAGGCGGTGGGGTGTGCCCGGGGCGTGGCCACCGCGTGGGCGGCCGCCGACCCGAGTGAGCGGGCTGGCGTGCTTCGGCGGTTCGCCGAGATCGTGACCGCTCGGAAAGATGATCTGGCCGCCCTGATTCTCCGGGAGACGGGAAAGACGCGGGCCGAGTCGGCCGCGGAGGCGGGCGCGCTCGCTGCAAAGATTGCCATCACGATCGACGGTCCCGGTGCGGCGAGAGTTGCTCCGTGGTCATTTCCAGTGACGGAATCGCGCACGGGCTCGTGCACGTTCCGGCCACACGGTGTGATGGCGGTCATTGGGCCCTTCAACTTTCCGATGCACCTGCCCAATGGACAGATGGCGCCAGCCCTGCTGGCCGGAAACGCCGTCGTGTTCAAGCCGAGTGAACGAGCCGCCGCGTGCGGTGAGGCCCTCGTGCAGTGCTGGGCCGATGCGGGCGTTCCGCCGGGGGTCATGTCTCTGGTGCATGGCGGCCCGGAGACTGCGACAGGCCTCGTCACACATCCGGGCGTGGATGGCGTGCTCTTTACCGGGTCGTGGCCGGTCGGCAGGACGATCCTCGAGGCATGCCTTGACGATCCGGGCCGCATCGTGGCGCTCGAGCTTGGTGGAAACAATCCGGCGATCGTGATGCCAGACGCCGACCTTCGGCAGGCGGTCATCGAGTGCGTGCGGGGATCATTCGCGACGGCGGGGCAGCGATGCACATGCACTCGCCGCATCATGGTGCACGAAGACATTGCTGACGTGTTTGTTCCGGCGTTGGCGACCTGCGCCTCCACGCTGCTGGTTGGGGATCCGGCCTCAGAGGCGCCGGTGTTCATGGGGCCTGTCATCACGGAGTCGGCGCGGGACACCGTTCTGGCCGCCCAACAGCGCCTTGCCGATGGCGGAGGGCGGGTCGTGGTTCCCTGCGTGCCTGTGGACGGCGCCGGCTGGTTCGTGACGGCAGGCGTCAGCGAGGTCGAC
>CAZSSV010000110.1:0-7566 GCA_964609425.1 uncultured Isosphaeraceae bacterium
CGGGCTGCGATTCCTGGAAGGCCCACTGGAATGGTGGCGTCCATGATCGTGTCCGTCGCGTTGATCGGTGCTCGTGGCTCAGGGAAGTCGACCATCGGCCAGGAGGTCGCTGGCATCCTGAATCGCGAGTTCGTGGACCTCGACGACCGTGCCCTGGCCATGACCGGGGCACGCTCGGTCCGGGCCGTGTTTGAGCAGGCCGGACCGCATGCGTGGCGACAGGCCGAGGCCGCTGCCCTGGAAGCGGTGGTCGGCTCCGGAGCCGTCATTGCGACCGGGGGAGGTGTGCCGGCGATCGACCCGCCTCGCCACGTACTCGCGGCCGCGAAACTTCGGGGCGATGTCCGCGTGCTCTGGCTTCGTTGTGAGCCAGAGGTACTCCGCGCCCGTCTGGCCGCCGACCTCGGAGACCGGCCAACGCTCACAGGCATGGACCCAGTCGATGAGGCTGCTGGCGTGGCGCGCACGCGGGCTGGCGACTACGAGCGCATCGCCGACGGCGTGATCGCTGCCGATGGCGACATCGCATCGGTCGTTCGGGCGGTTGTGGCGTGGGTGCAGGCCTCCGAAGCGAGGTAGGCCGGCGGGGTCACATGTCGGGTGTCACGCGGCGTCCCAACGCTCGCTTGCGGTTGATGAGCTTGCGTCCAGCCTTGGTCTTCATGCGGGCGCGGAAGCCGAACTGGCGGGCACGCTTGATCTTGCTCACGCGGCGGGGATAGTGCATGGCCATGGCGGAACACCTCGGGCCCGCCCATTGGCGGGGACTGAATCAGACCAGAAACCCGGCGGCGCGTCGCCTCCGGGGGAATCGAGCATCCTAGCAGATCGAAAGAGTTCTTCCAACTCCTGCACATGCGTGCTAGAGTGAGGGTGCCGCGAACGGGCGGGATGGCCTCTGAACGGGACCACCCCGTCCTCGCGTGGCGATCGAGGCCGGCATTGGGCCTGGCCTGTGACGCAGATGTGGTCTCCGCCCCTGTGGGCTGTCCGAGAGACCTTTCCGGGCGTGCGAGGACCCATCCCACGGATGGATGATGCCACCCTGACTCAGGCCGAGGATCTGCTGGAGTACGATTTTTCCGATCGGACGATCCTCAATCGGGCCCTGACCCATGCCTCGACCGCGGCGACGCGGCACGAAAGCAATGAGCGGCTCGAGTTTCTCGGTGACGCGGTGCTGGGGCTGGTGGTCTGCGAGTTTCTCCACCGGAACCACCCCGAGCTGCTCGAGGGTGAGATGACCAAAGTCAAGTCTGCGGTCGTGAGCCGCCGTGTGTGCGCCGAGGAAGCCCGCCGGCTCGGGCTCGACCAGTTGCTGGTCCTTGGAAAGGGCATGGCCGCGGCGCGTGAACTCCCGGCGTCGGTGGCTGCCGCGGTCTGGGAGTCAATCATTGGCGCCTTGTACGTCGATGGTGGGATGCCGGTGGCCGAAGACTTCATCCTCACGGCATTGAAGCCGCGGATCGAGCAGGCCGTTGTCTCCGGGCATCACCACAATTTCAAGAGCGTGCTGCAGCAAGTGGCCCAGAAGCGATTCGGGTCCACCCCTGTGTACAGCATTCTGGACGAACAGGGGCCCGACCACGCCAAATGCTTCGAGGTCGGGGTGACCATTTCGGGACGGAGTTTCCAGCCCAGATGGGGCCCCAATAAGAAGCGGGCCGAGCAGGATGCGGCCTTGGCCGCGCTCGAGGAACTCGACGTGGCCGAAGTGCTCGAGGACGGCGAGATTCGCGTCAGCGACTGATCGGACCTGGGCTCGGATTCGATTCCACAACGACCCGTCCGGTGTTCTCCGCGGTGCTGCCGGCGGCAACCACGGTGTCTCCCTGTCCATTCTGGAAGGCGGCAGCCCCGCCTGGGCCATCGGCGGTGATGCCTGCCAGCACCACCGGCGTTCCGTCTGCGTTCATGAGGTTGAGAGCGCCGCCGCGGGGTGTCGCAGCGAGTGTTGCGGTGGTGCGATGGTCGGCAGTCTGAAGCGTGAACGCCGGCGTGCCGTCCGCGGCGGCCGTTGCGATGGCCCGTCCACCGGGTGCCGACACGGCCAGGCGTCCCTGCCCCGTGCTCAGGCCGTGCAGGAGTCCGACCGGTGTGCCCGTGGCATCTGCGACGGCGATCAAGCCCAACCCGTCTCGACCCGTGGTCAAGCTGGCAACCCGGACATCTCCGGGGGCCAGTACATCGACGGCGGGTCGCATGCCGTCGACGCCACCGGTCAGTCGAATGCCCCCAGACTCGCCACTTCCCAGCCGGACGCGGCCTGCGCCGCCACGTGCAAAGACTTCAATGGCTTCGTCGCTGGTCCACAGGACCGCTGCGTCGCTTCCGCTTGCGACGGTGACGGCCTCTGTGTCGCTGCCAGCCAGGTGCAGGGATGCCGTCGGTCCGGCAACAAGGGTTGCAGCCCCAGTTGGCGTCGTCAGTTGCAGCGTGGCCTGCCCGTCTGTGGATGATGCCCGCAGGATGGGATGCGTCCCTCGCTGCAGTGCCAAGGCCCCGTCACCGATCGACACGGCGGTGTCACCCGCCTCCAGGCGGGCGTGGCCCGCGTCGGCGACGATGGCGCAGGAGGCAACATCCGACGCGAACCGCACCGCCGTTGGCGACACCGTCGCGGCGCCGCGTGCCGTGGTCAGATGCATCGAGGCGTCTTCGGTGCCAAGGGTGACCGCGGTGGCACCCGCCGAGAGCTGCATGCTGGTCGGACTCAAGGCGGCAGTCCCATCGCCGCCGCTCATGTGCAGCGTCGGCGAGGCGTTGCCGGTGACCTGGACCTCGCCGGGACCACTGGCAAGACGAAGCACGCCGCCGTCGTTCCCACTGGACAGCGAGGCTGTGGCGGCACCATCGATACTCCACGCAGCGAGTTGGCCGCCTTGGTCCGATGCCCACACGCCTGCGACGGTGTGCCCTGTGTCGTTCCAGACGGCCAGGTCGCCGCCGTTCTCGGTCGCCGCCAATCGGATCGCATTGGCCCCGGCCGACGACCATAGATCGATCTGGCCGCCGTCCTGGCCTGAGCCGATGGCGGCGATCACCTTGCCGTCGGAGTCGAGCACATCGATCCGGTGGGTTTGGATGGCATCGAGTCGTGTGGTGTCGGTGGCAGCGAGGAGCGCCGCGACACCGAGCGCCCCCATCGACATGGCCGCGGCGAGACGCCACCGCCGTGATCTGGCGGCGGCGAGCGTGACCGCCTGTTCCAGGGCCTCGATGCGGTCGGTCACGGATGAAGTTGGTGGTGTGATGGCCATCGAACACCTCCTGAATGGAACCAGTCGTCAGTTCAGTCTGCAGGGAGCGGGCCATGGGCCGGTCGCGGGGTGACCGCTGCCCAGGCCCTGGCGTACAGATCGGCAGGCACTTCAAGGTATCCGGGGTAGTCGCGTCTCGCTGTGAGGACGGCAGCGCGATCCACCGTGACGACCGCGACGTCGTCCTCGGTCTCGAGCACGACCGTTCCGTCGGGCGCCACTGCAATGCTCGGGCCGCCGATCGGCACGCCTGCTTCTGGTGAGGGTCGGTTGACCGATAGAATCCAAGCCGAGGACGTGAGCGCGTTGGCTTGCCAGATGGCACGCCATGTGCGATACGTGCTCGGCTCGGTCGCGCGTGGGTTGAGGATGACTTCGGCACCCTGCGCGCCAAGAACGTGGCACCCAAATGGACGATTGTTGTCGCTGCAGATCTGGAAGCCGAGCCGCATGCCCAGCGCATCGGTCGGTATGGGTGGTGTCGGGTCGGACTCGTAGTGGTCGGACTCCCAGAATCCGGGCTCGTCCGGAATGTGGATCTTCGCATAGGTGTGCAGGCACGCGCCGTCCGGTCCGAAGAGCAGGGCCGTATTGTGACGGGCGCCGGCCGCATTCTGCACGATCGCGCCGCCGAGCAGACCAATCCCGACGTCTGCGGCAAGTTCGGCCTGCATGCAGTGACGCGGTCCACCCGGCGGCTCTGCATCCTCGGCTCGGGCGACCCTGGTCGCAGGCACCCAGGGCAGAACCGCCAGTTCCGGGAGCATGGCGAGGTCCGCCCCGGCGGCTTTGGCCTGGAGCAGGCGGTCACGAAGTCTCTCTCGGCCGGTGTCGTCGTGAAAGACGTCCCGGACCAGTGCGATGGCCAGTGTGGCAGTCATGGGCGCAGTGTATTGGCGGAGGCGGCTTCGGATGGACGAGGTTGCCGGCGAGGCATGGCGGAGTCGAGGCGACATCTGAGGCTCAAGCGGGCGGCGGCGGGGTGGCTGCGTGCCGCCGGCTTCGTAGCGGTCGCGGAGGAGGTGACCATTCCCGCTGGGGGGTTCCGCGCGGATGTGGCCGGATGGACCGATCGCTGCGCGACGCGATGCGGCCCACGCGTGCGGTGCGCTCCCCGGACGTGCATGATTGAGTGCAAGGTGTCGCGGGCCGACTTCGCACGGGACGGAGGGCATGCAGCCAGACTGTTGGGGCGGCAAGCGGCGATCCGGCAGGCACTGGCAGGAGTGCGGGGTGGTGGCCGCCGTATGGTGAACCGGTCCGGTCCGATGCTCATCGACCTCCGCGGAAGTTGTCTGGACGCCGAGACTGCTCGCCTGCGACGACTCGAATTGGAATTGATTGCCATCGATCGTCGGTTGGCCGGTCGGTGCAAGTTCGCCAAAATGGCATGGTGGGGGCTGGCGGACGAGCTTTGGCTCGCCGCGCCAGAGGGCCTCGTTCAACGGAGGTCGCTTCCCCGAGGGTGGGGGTTGCTGGAGGCGGATCGAGACGACATCCTTCGCGTGGCCATTCCAGCTGGGGACGGGGACAGTTCGGATCAGAATCGCTTCAGAGTGCTCCGTGGCATTGCCTGCGCGGGAAGTCGGCGGGCGGGCCAGACGCAGTTGCCGCTCCAGGGGGTGTGCCTCTCCGGGTAGGCTGCGTACATGGCAGACATGGAGATTTGCGTCGAACGAACCATTCAAGCGTCACAGCAGCAGGTGTGGGAGGTCGTGGCAGACATCGCGTCAGCGGCCGACACCATCACCAGCATCACGAAGATTGAAATGTTGACGGGCCCACAGGTCGGGGTGGGAACCCGCTGGAAGGAAACCCGCGTCATGTTCAAGCGGGAGGCTGTCGAAGAGATGGAGATCACCGAGTTCGAGCCGCCGCTGCGGTACCTCGTCGAGGCGGAGTCCTGCGGCGCCCACTTCGCCAGCGAGATCCGCTGTGAGCCGCTCGGGGAGGACGTGACGAAGCTCTCGATGACCATGCGCACACGGCCCCTCTCGCTGCTGGCACGTCTGATGAAGCCACTGGCAAAGCTCGCTCTCAAGTCCACGTGCAAGATGTTGGCCAGAGACTTTGACGATATCGCCCGGGTCGCAACAGGTGGTGACGAGACCGAACCGTGCCCGGAGTGATCTTCGATCTCGACGGGACGCTGGTCGACAGTTATGCGGCCCACTTTCATGCCTGGACATCGATCGCTGAGGACTTGGGCCATACGTTGTCCGAGTGCGAGTTTCGGGAGCAGTTCGGTCTCAAGAACGAACCCATACTTGCTGCGTTGCACGCGTGGACTGGGCGGCCTGCGCCCACCCAGGCGGTCGTGACGCGTTTGGCCGAGGAGAAGGAACGCCGCTATCGGGGCCTCATCTCCGACGTGTTTCCGGACATGGCTGGGGCGCGCGATCTGATCGCCTTGCTTCGAGGTGCTGGGTGGAGCCTGGCGGTTGGGAGTTCGGCGCCTCGTGAGAACATTGACTTCTGTCTGGATCGCTTTCGGGCGATCGGCGTTGCGTTCGACGCCGTGGCCTGTGGTTGCGACGTGGCCCGGGGGAAGCCTGAACCGGACGTGTTTCTTCTTGCGGCCGACCGGCTCGGAACGGCCCCCGAGGAGTGCGTGGTCGTCGAGGACGCGTCGGCAGGTATCGAAGCAGCCCGGAGGGCCGGCATGGCCAGTGTCGGACTGTGTTCGACCGGCCGAAACCGCGAGGCGTTGAGGGCAGCCGATCATGTGGTGGATGCGTTGGCGGAACTTGGACCCGAGGTGTTCGGGCGGCTGCTGGAGCGGCGGGCATGAGCCATCTCGATCTCGCAACCACCTGGTTTCTCGCGGCTCGCACGATGGCATGCGGCGGTGATGAGCCGTCGATGGCCGAGGAAGCTGCGGCCGGCCTCTTTGCAAGGGCCATCCTCGGACTTGACGAGGAGTCGTGCATCGCGGCCAAGGGTTCCCGGAACATGCAAGCCTTGACGTTGATCGACTGCATGTCCATGGCCGGGAAGTTGCCACGCGGTACGGCGGACCAGGTCATGGCCGGCGTCATGATGATCGCCTATTCCGCAGCGAGCATGCAACCGTTGCAGGTGCGATGGGCCTCCATGCTGGCTTCGGCGATGGAGATGAGCGAGGAACGTTTCCAGCGGTGCTGCGTCAATGCACGGGTCATTGCTTCCATGCTTCCACACGAACAGGAGGCGGTCGGTGGTTGACCAGGCAGGCAACTTCGAGTTCCTGCAGAAGTACGACGATCGCGTCGCCCATCTCGCCGCCCAAGCAGAAGCCTATGTGCACAGCGACCCGGACTCGGCGCTCTTCAAACTTCGGCTGATGGTGGAGACCATGGCTCGCACCCTCATTGACATGCAGGCGCCCGAACTCGTCGATGCGGACCTTGCCGTCATGTTGCGATCGCTGCAACGAAGCGGGCTGCTGTCGCGACGTGAGGCGGACGGCATGCATGCCATTCGCCGGGACGGCAACGCTGCGGTGCATGGCCATGACAGTACGACGCCGACGGCGCTGCGGCGGCTCAAGGACGCATGGGGACTGGCGCGTTGGTATGCGCGCACGGTTCGTCGTGGCGCGACCGTACAACCGCCTGCCTTTCGAGCACCGTCGCCGCCGGCCGAAGATTCCGCCCAGCGTGTGGCCCGTGAGCGAGCCGAAGCGTTGGAGGAGGCGGTCGAAGCGCGGCGGGCCAGAACGCGGGAGGCACTGCTGTTGTTCGGTGATGAGGATGATTTGAAGGCGATGCGATGGCGGCTGCGGGGTGAACTCCGCGCGTTGGAGTTCGTCGCAGCGGCGGCCGGGGAGCCCATCGTGGACGCGGACTTCGTGGCGCTGGTGATGGCCATGGACCTTGAGCAGATTCTGGAGCACCCGTCGTGGGGGCGTTCCAGCCAGGATGCCAAAACGGCCGTAGAATCGCAGTTTGAGGCCTTCAAGTCGGCCCATGCGGCTGCGGAGGCGGAGTACCTGGCAAACCGGGCCGCACTGGCCCGTGCGGGCCGGTCGGAACGCGCCGGCTGGTAGGCCACGGCGGCCATGAAGCCCAGTGGCGTCCAGCCGGGCTGCATGATCTGTGCTGACTGTGCCGATCTGAAGGGGGCCAGGACCGGGTCAGGAGATGAAGCCGAGGGTTGCTTCAGGTGCGAAATGGGTCACACTTGGGGAACAGGCCCCAAAGATGCGGCGAGAGGACTGATTCAGATGTTCAGTGGATTGACAGTCGGTGTGGCGATGGTGGCAATTGGCGGCGGATCGAGCCTGACTGGCTTCCACGAAGATGGCAGCCTGGCCCCGTCGGAGGGC
>CAZSSV010000111.1:0-7538 GCA_964609425.1 uncultured Isosphaeraceae bacterium
AAACCACCGGATCATGGTCTGGAATGCCGGACACCTCTCGTGTTCCGATCTGTACCAACTCCACCCCCAGGTCCTCCTGCACCATGCGCGCATCCGTCGCCGCGGCCACCTCACTGTGGCAAGCGGCCCGGCTGTGATCTCCGCCAACCTGGCGACGCGTCTTGGCAGCGAGCCGGTGGACTTCGGCCGGATCGAGCACACCCCGCTGCTGCAAGGTCGCCTTCTGTTCCTCGGTCAGCGCATCACTCACACGGGGCTTGTCCCAGGCGTATTGGGCATCCTTGCCCGATGCGAACTCCTGAATCTCCTTACTGATGCGCACCGAGCACCAGTCATGCCCGCACATCGCGCAGAAATCCGTATCAACGTCCAGATCCTCATCGTGCATCGCCCTGGCATAGTCCGGGTCGAAGGAAAGGTCAAAGTGCCGCTGCCAATTGAGGGCCGCTCGGGCCTTGGTCAATTCATCATCCGCGTCGCGTGTTCCTGGAATGCCAAGCGCGACATCTGCGGCATGCGCCGCAATTCGATAGGCGATACATCCCTGCTTCACGTCATCCTTCTTTGGAAGGCCAAGATGCTCCTTCGGCGTCACATAGCACAACATTGCCGCACCATGCCACGCGGCTGCGGTGGCACCGATGCAGGATGTGATGTGGTCATACCCAGGAAAGATATCGGTGACCAGCGGGCCGAGAACATAGAACGGCGCTCCGTGGCAGCGGCGCCTCTGGAGCTTCATGTTGAACTCGATCTGATCGAACGGAACATGCCCCGGACCCTCCACCATGACCTGCACACCATGACACCAGGCCCGTTCGGTCAACTCGCCGATCGTCTCCAACTCTCCGAGTTGCGCCTGGTCGGTCGCGTCAGCGAGGCCGCCGGGCCGAAGACCGTCGCCGATGCTGAACGTGACATCATGCAATCGCAGGATCTCGCAGATATCGTCCCACGCGTCGTACATCGGATTCTCGGCCTCATGTGTGATCATCCACTTGGCAAGCAGCGATCCGCCACGCGACACAATGCCAATGAGTCGCTCCTTGACAAGCGGCACATGAGCCCGGCGTAGACCAGCGTGCACGGTCATGTAGTCCACACCCTGCCTGGCCTGATGTTCAATGCTCTCCAGAATGATGCCGCGATCCAGATCTTCCAACTTGCGGTCGAGAATCATCGCGTAGATCGGCACCGTCCCGATGGGGGCCGTCGATGCGCCGATGATGGCCTCTCGGCACGCGTCGACATCGCCACCCGTTGACAGGTCCATCACCGTGTCGGCTCCCCATCGCAGTGACCAGGCAAGCTTCTCCAGCTCTTCATCGGTTCCACTGCTGACCGGAGACGCACCCATGTTGGCGTTCACCTTGGTCAGGGACGCACGGCCAATCGCCATCGGGTCAAGTTTGCCGGCGAGATGGTGGATGTTGGCGGGAATGACCATCCGGCCGGCCGCAACCTCGTCGCGAATCTGCGCTGCTGTGAGATGCGTCTCGCGCTGGGCAACCCGCCGCATCGCATCCGTGATCGTGCCGAGTCGCGCATACTCCAACTGAGTGACGGGCTCGAACCCGTCAGGCGCAACGGCCACAATCGGGTCGGGCCCCTGGTTGTGCCCGCCGCAGCCTTCACTGTCGCTTCGAATGCGCCATCCCCGCGGAAGAAAGTCCCACGCCGTCTTGGAACTGGGCGGGGGCATTCCGGGCGTGTCAGGACTTGTGAAGGTCAATGGTCCACCAATGTCCGGTGGGCACGCGAAACTACCGGGCGTCGTTCCAGCTGCCGTCGTGGATGGATTTCGGGCACCGTGAAGCGGAAGCGCCTCGAGAAAGTCACTCGTCCTCGCCTCGGTCAGATTGATGTCCGAGGGGTGCAGGTCGTCGTTTGTGTGCGGCATGTGGCCTTCCCTCCGCCGGTACGAACCGGATCAGGTGCGACGGGTGCTTCTCAGCCGCATCCGCGCGGCGCCCCGAGGCCGGGGCAGCGTATCACGTTCACTACGGACCTGTGACGGTGGCGGGTGCGAGCCGCTCGGGTGTGCACCGCAGCCCCACATGCGCCGTGTCCATCCCCGGGACATCGATCGCCAGTGACCCGTATTCGGGTGTGTCCCGATCGGCGTCCTGAGCCACCATGACCTCCGACCGCCACACGTCCTCCACAACATTCTCCCAATCCGTGGCCTCCGCGCTCCATCCGGACGACACTGAGATGTCCAGCGATGCAGGTGCCCAGCCGACCGCAACAACCTGAACCGCAAAACGCTCGGCAGAGATCCGCCAGACGCCGATGCAGAACCCGGCGCAACCGCTCCAACTGGTCGATCCGATCGCACACATCTGATGCCACCCGAACCCGGAGCGAGTGGAACGCCTCCTGCGTCGTATCGGGATGGTCCGCGACAAACTGCAGTTCGGCACACACGTGCGCCGCCCGCAGTCGAATCGACTCCACATCGCCGAGGTCGCTCGCGTGGACGCGGCGCATGTGTGCTTCGCACTGGCTGCACGGCTGTACCGTGTCGACCAGATCTATGGGATCTCCGCGGCTCAGTGGATGAGCAGGCCGGCGCTCGCGCACGTGGCCCCCCATGCGGGCCGCTGGTGCCACGAAGTGCCCTCGGCACCTTGCGCATCTTCACGGCGTCTGTGCCAGGCAGAACGCCTCGCCGCGACACGCCGACGTCTGTCTACCAATCGTCAGGAACGGGGGGCGGCCCGCCGGCGACCGACGGCCCACTGCCGCGATCTTCGTCCCCCGGCTTCTTGTATCCCTGCGCAATCACGAAGATCTCCGTTGACTCCTTGCGGGAGGCCTCCGGCTTGAACGGCTTGACACGCTCGAACCGATTCCGCGCATCGGCCAGTAACTGCGGCATGGCGGAGCCTTCCAGAACCTTCATCACCAGCGTCCCACCCGGCTTGAGCCAGTGGGGACAGAGATCCATGGCCAGTTCACACACGGTCACGCTTCGGAAGTGATCGGTATCTCTGCTCCCCGTCGTCGACGGCATCATGTCAGAGAGTATGGCGTCGAACCGGACGTCGACGGGCAGGCCAGCACCCGCCGGATCCTGAGCGTCACCTTCAAGCACGGTCACATTGTCGGGAAGCCCACCGCTCACCGACTGCACGTCAATGCCCCAGGCCCGGCCAGCACCGCCGATCCGCTGCGAGATGACCTGAAGCCACGACCCGGGGGCACACCCCAGATCGAGTACCTGGTCGCCTCGCTTCAGCACGTGCTTTCGCTCGTCAATCTGAATCAGTTTGAATGCAGCACGCGAGCGATATCCCTTCCGCTTGGCCTCCCGGGACCAGTGGTCGTGAATCTCCCGCTCGGCCATGGATTCAAGCCAAGCTCAGTCGACCGGCCCGGGCGGTCTCGACGATGCGCTCGGCAACCTGCACGGCCAGCGACCCGGCTTCGGCGTCCACCGGTGGTCTGCTTCCTGACCGCACGGCGGCGAGGAAGTCCTCCGCCTGAAGCCGCAGCGGCTCGGCGTCAGCGATCTCAAGATCCTCGAACTGCACGAGGTCCAGATAGTTGACCTCGCTCAGATCCTCTCCCGCAGCGAGTCGTGCCCGAAGCGCCTCAATCTGGCCGGCGTTGGCGGCCTTTCGGATCACCTTGACAGTTCGCGAGACGAAATCGGCCGACACATACAGGTCTTCGGAGATCAGCCGGAGGGTTCGCTCAGTCTTCATCGCAAGCCTCGATGCCGTGACGTTCGCCACGCACGCCGGGCCTTCGTCGGACGCCGGGTAGGTCATCCGGACGTTGCAGACATCTTCCGCATCGCCCAATACAGCCACCGCGCTGGCTTGAACGTCTTCGGGGGCGCGACCGACCAGCATCGTGAGCAGGTCAAGATCGTGAATCATCATGTCCAACACGACACCGACATCGACACTTCGAAAGGTCATTGGGCTGATGCGATGCAGTTCGAGATGACGAGGGCGAAGATCGCCGAGCGACTTGATCGCCTGCATGACCGGGTCGTACCGCACGACGTGTCCAACCTGCAGGGCGACGCCGGCCGCCTCTGCGGCCGACGCGATGGCCGCAGCGTCCTCTGCTGTCGGTGCGAGCGGCTTCTCGATAAGACACGCCACGCCGGCGCCAAGGAGCTGCTCAGCCGCCTCCCTGTGGTGAAGCGTCGGCGTCGCGATGGTGACCGCATCAACACCCGACGCCAACAACGCGTCAATGGTCTGGAATGCTTTGCCTCCCCACTCCTCGACGATATCCGCCGCACGGGCCGCGTCGTGATCGACCACGCCAACCAGTTCGGCGCCTGCCATCTGGGCATACACGCGAGCATGATGCCGGCCCATTCTGCCGACTCCGATGACTGCACAGCGAAGGGTGGTATTGCTCATGGCTGATGCTCCCAAGTCCACCCATGGTAGGTGCTTCCCCGCATCGACGCCGTCAGTCCTCGTCCCGCGTCATCCGCTGCTTCCAGGCATGGTCACGGCGTGCTTGATCGCGGCGCGCCACCGCGGTCCAGCGGCATGCGGCTGACATGTCCAGAAGCGATCTGGCGACGCGCGCCAAAAGCCAGAACCACGGTCCAACCGCCACCAGGAGTACCACGACGTGAATGAACCCGACAGGCCCTTCGGCGATCGTGACGGCGTCCTCTGGAAACGGCATGACCCACGTGAACACCATGATGGGCGGCAAGAGGACCGCCGAGGTCGTCAACTTTCGTGCGGTGTGCAGCAGTTCGAGCTCCCGGGCAGTAGAGGCCAGGACCGCAAGCAACAACACGCCACCGATCAGGCCACCGGCCTGCATCCAGACCGGTCCCCACGTGGCACTCGTAGACGTGGCGGCCCACCAGAGTCCGATCGCCCAGCACACCAGCCCCAGTCTCGCGCCCCAGCGGACGAGCAGCCAGGCTGGCCGCTCGATGTCGAGCGATCGAGGAGAACACAGCCACACGGCCGCTGCGGCGATCACCGCCCAGAGAGACAGCGCCGCGTAGTACTGGGAGTTTGGAAGCCCGATCATCGACACAACGCCCGACCCTGCCACGCCAACGACGCTCCAAAAGACGGCCAACAACGCTGCCCGAAAGTGCCACGATCGCGCCAGACGGTTTGAAATGCGAAACGACACTTCGCCTTGTGCCAACACGGTTCGCCGAACTCCAGACGGTGTCGCGTCGCCCCTGTCCGATGGAGTTTCGCCGCACTCCGGGCACGGCACCGAACTCGCAATGCCCTGGCGGCTGTATCCACATTGACCGCAGCTCGGATGCGATTCGAACCGCTCCCCCGGCGGTGGCAGCGCCTGGGCGCACGCTCGGCAGAGTGCACCGACCGGGAGCCCGGGCGTGGGGCATCCGCACTTGATGCAACTCGTTCCGGTCCAGGCAACTCCCGAAGTCACTTCGACGCGACCACACTCGGGACATGGCTGGCCCATGGCAGTGCCACGTCGGTCGTACCCGCACGCCGGACACGGCCGCGGTGAGTCCGGCTCCGGTGAGGGCGAGCCTCGGTCAAGATGGAATGGATCGATCGGAGGCATTCATCCCCCTCAAGAAGGGGTCAGGCAGGGGCCGCAGCGGATTGCAGCACATGGCGCACGGCGCGACGAAACATCTGAAGGCCCGGCGGGTCACCCGATTGCATCGCCCGCCTGGTCCAGCATGGGTGCTGCGTCCAGTGAAGGTATCGCTCGGGGTGGGGCATCAGACCGAGAACGAGCCCCGTGTCGTCGCAAATCCCCGCGATGTGACCCTGGCTGCCGTTTGGATTGTCGTTCTCCGCGTACCGAACAGCGATGCGCCCCTCGCACTCCAGACGCGCCAACACCGAAGCGTCGGCATGAAAGCGGCCTTCGCCATGGGCGATCGGCAACACCATGGTGGCGTCGTCCCCCACCAGATCCTGCGTCCAAACGCACTTTGACTCGGGGTACTCAACCCGAACCCAACGATCGACGAATCGACCACCGTCATTTTCCAGGAGGGCCGTTTCCGTCTTGGCCGGACCATCGGGCCACGGGCCCGGCAAGAGCCCGGCTTGCGCTGCAATCTGAAACCCATTGCACGGCGCGACCATCGGTACGCCCCGGTCAATGGCGCTGCGAAGCCCGTCAATGATCGTCGATTGCAGAACGACCGCCAGAATGCGGCCCGCCGCGATGGCGTCGCCATAGGAGAACCCGCCGGGAAGGCCGATGAGGTCCGCCGACTCAAGTATGGACGGGTCTGCTGCGAGCGCATTGACGTGAACCCGACTTGCCGCCGCGCCAGCGAGCTCAAACGCTTCGGCCAGTTCCAGATCACAATTGATACCGGGGGCCGTCACCACGATCGCATGAGGTCGGGTGCTCATGGTGCCCATGGTACTCAAGCAGGAGTCCATCAGAGACTCAGGCCCGTTCGCCATGCCGACGCGAGCGACGCCACGTCCATCGACACGTCAGCGATCTTCAAAGCCCTGGTCTCAGTCAGTGACCCGACAACACGGGCGTCATGTCCCGCCAAGGCCGCGCTGAGTTCTGCCACGTCGGTCGGAGCGACCTCAAGGACGTACCGAGACGGCGTTTCGGCGAAACAGCCAAGCCCGATGGAGCCACTGACTTCGACCGCAGCCGCGTCGAGCGACGCGCCAAGGCCACCGGCCATGGCCATCTCCGCCACCGCCACGAGCAGTCCACCCTCGCTGCAGTCGTGGGCGGACAGCACCCGCCCACCTGCAATCGCCTCGGCGACAGCCGCTGCACGCGCGGGCCCGGCGGCAAGATCAACCTCAGGAAGACTGCGGTCTCCCGGCGCATCGGGCGCGACACGGAGGAGGTGGCTGCCACCCGTCTGCTCGCCGGTCGGTCCGACGACCATCAGCACATTGCCCACCGACTTCGGGTCCATGGTGACGCATCGACCGACATCAGAAACGATGCCGAAGCCGCTGATGAGCATGGTCGGTGGAATACGAATGGTCTCACCTGCGTCGGTCGTGAACTGGTTGTTGAGCGAGTCCTTGCCGCTGATGAACGGGGTTCGGTACGCCAGCCCGCCGTGCAGACAGGCCACCGAGGCACGGACCAGTTCCGCCATGCGTTGCGGGTCGTCACACCCCGGCCAGCAGTAATTGTCCAGGATTGCGATCCGGCTCGGATCGGCGCCGACGCACACGAGATTGCGAACACATTCGTCGATGGCTGCCAGAACCATCAGGTATGGGTCCGCCGCCCATCCCGTAGCCAAGCCCGACCCGATGGCCAGACCTCTGGATGACCCTCGAACCGGTGTGATCACGGATGCATCGCCTGGTCCATCACCGCCCGGCCCAACGAAGGGCTTGAGAATCGTCCGCCCCTGAACCTCATGGTCGTACTGTCGAACAATGTCCTGCTTCGACGCGATGTTCGGATGCGAGAGCAGTGCCACGAGCGTGTCTTCGATGTCAGGCTCGACGGGCTGTACCGATGGAGCCACCGCCGGCGGGTTCCAAGTTGCTTCCCGCACGCGATCGGGCAGTCCCTCGTGCATGAAGTTCATGGACAGCCGCCCG
>CAZSSV010000112.1:0-7438 GCA_964609425.1 uncultured Isosphaeraceae bacterium
ATTGGTTGCCATGTCAGGCTGAGTGGGTCGGAGATCTTCTTGCGAAGTTCTCCAATGACATCCGCAATCGGCTGCGCCGGGTCCGTCGCGAAGAGCGCTTCGAGATGGACCGGGTGGTCAACGACGGGGAACCGGCTTGTTGGACTGGGAAACCGGGTCGCATTGATGCCGAGTTTCTCCATCTCCCAACTCTGCATGAGCAGACCGCCGGGTGCATCAGTCATGCGCTTGAGCCGCTGCTCTGCCTCATACGACGAGTCATTGGCACCCATTCCTGGGGTGCCTTGACCAAAGGAAAGTGACGCCGCCAGTAGAACGGACAGGCTCATCGCGTGTGTGTTCATGCGACCACGATATCCCACTGCCCTGCTACGGTGCCACCATGCTGAACGTTGAAGTTGGCCGGGAGACTGCCGAATGATCAGACGCGCCTCAGGCCTTCAACGCGGGCACTGGTATGGGTGGATCTTCTGGGGCGTGGCGGCCACATTCTTTCTGTATGAGTTCTTCGTCCGGGTGATGCCAAGCGTGATTCTGGAGGGGCTCGCCACCGAGTTTGATGCATCTCCGGTCGATATCAGCACCTCAATCTCGACCTACTTGTGGGTGTACGCCCCCATGCAGTTGGCTGTCGGTGGGCTCTTCGACCGCTTCGGGGCGAAGTTTCTATTGGTCGGTGCCGCGGCCATCGTGGGTGGAGGGTGCATGGTTTTTGCAGCCACGACCGGCCTGACCGGCTTGGCCATCTCCAGGGCCATGGCGGGCGCGGGGTCGGCATTCGCCTTCGTTGGCGCGATCTACGTTGCCACGGTCTGGTTTCCGCCCAAACGCCTGGCCTTGATCGCCGGCATCACAAGTGGGGTCGGAATCATGGGAGAGGTGATTGGGCAAACACCGCTGGCGCTCGCAGTGGCCAAGTGGGGCTGGCAGGACGTCGCGTGGGCGGCCGGAGCGATCGGCCTGCTGGTCGCAGCCCTGATGCTCATCCTGGTACCGCGGCGACCGGCGTGGTTCCACGAACGCTTCGCCGACGAGGACGCCGTCCGATCGGGATTCGTACGCGGCACGGTGGCCGTGCTGAGCAATTGGCGGCTTTGGATCGTCGGCATCGTGTCGGCCGCGATGTACACACCGCTCAGCGTCGTCGCCGCGCTGTGGGGCGACACATTCATGTCGACGGCCGGCGGATACACGACTGAAGAAGCCAGTTTCGCCACGATCGTTCTCGCGGTGGGCTGGATGATCGGAAGCCCGCTCTTTGGCATGGTGTCCGACAAGATCGGATCGCGGCGGCTGCCTCTGATGGTCGGGAGCATCGGAGGTGGGCTCTCGATGGTGGCGTTCCTTTGGCCTGAACTGATCGGCTGGTACGGGCTCCTGTCAGTCCTGTTCATCGGAGGGTTCGTCACCGGCACCCAGGTGATTTGCTTCGCCGTGGCCATGGAACTCAGCCCAAAGCACTTGCGTGCCACCGCGGCGGCATGCTGCAACTTCCTCACGATGCTGGTGGCTGCCGGGATTCAGGTGGCCATCGGCTGGATCCTGACGGCAGAAGTCATGGCTCCCAATGTGCACCGAACTGCCGGGCATGCTGTACAGGCCACCGCCATGCTCAAGGATGCAACACCAACGGAGTTCCGGTGGGCTATGGCGGTGGTCCCGGCGCTGTTTGTCGTCTCGGCGATCCTGTGCTTTTTGCTTCCCGAAACTGCGCCGGGGACCGCGCGGGTCAGGGAAGTCGGCTCAGCGACTCGGTGACCGCCGCCGCAAGCCGCTGCATGTCGAGCGAAGTGGCCGTCGGGTGCACAGGCAACAAGATTCCCTGGGCAGCGATTCGATCGGCAACAGGGGTGGATCGATGGCGTGCTGCGGCACACCAAGGCGCTGACGTCGCCACATCAAGCGCGTCGCCGCTGCGGACCGGAAACCGTGGCACGAGCGACGCCAATAGTCCAGCCCGATCGCCCGATTCGACGATGCCAGCGAGCATGAACGCCGCATGGGTGCGATCTTCTTGTGGAAGCGGTATCGAGAATCCGTCACACCTCGCAAGCGCACTGGCCAGAGTCGCCGCGTTGGCCGCACGTGTCCGTGACCACCCGTCGACCTTCCGGAGTTGCTCAAGCCCGATCGCCGCCTGCATGCCGGTCATGCGGTGATTGCTGCCCATTCGCATCGAAGGACGGTCCACCGAGACTTTGAAGTTAGCCTTCCCGTGTTCGCGCCATGACCAGCCCCGATCGAAGGCGGCAACATCATTGGTGCAGACTGCCCCTCCCTCACCACCAAGCGACATGATCTTCTCTTGGCTGAACGAGAAGGCGGACACGTGTCCGAACCCCCCCACAAGCCGTCCCTCGATCCGGCCCCCCTGCGCCTGCGCGCAGTCTTCAACCACGAGGATGCCGTGCTGGCCCGCCCACTCCATGATCGCGGGCATGTCGCACGGCCATCCCAATACGTGCGTAACGATCGCCGCCCGGGTCTGCGGGGTTCGGACGCGTTCCAGTGTGTCGACCGTTACATTTCCGCTTGGCGCCTCGGCGTCGATCAACTTGGCATTAGCACCGACCAGGCCTGGTGCCAGCGCCGTCGCCACGTACGATCGAGCCGGAACGAGCACGTCGTCGCCGGGCCCCACGTCCAACGCTCGTAGGCACAACTCCAGCGCGACTGACCCGTTCGATACGGCAAGCGTGTGCCTGACCCCAATCCACTCCGAAAATGCTCGCTCAAAACCGCCGACTTCGGGGCCAGTCCACTGATTCGTGCGGCCGGATCGAAGGACTCCCGCGGCGGCCTCTATCTCGTCGTCCGCATGCTCCGGCCACGCCGGAAAGTCCTCTGTTGCACTTGCACACGGCGGCATGTGACAGGCCGAACTCACGCCTTCACGACGCGGCCGGCCGGCTCGTATCCATCCATCGCATTCCTGGTATCAACGATGAGGGATGCATGCTCCGCAATGCACGGCCAATCAATCGCATCGTGGTTTGTAACAATCAGCACGGCATCCGCGCCGCAAAGCGTCTCGGCATCCAAAGGAGCGGACGCGAGGTCAATGTCGTGCATTCTCATGGATGGAAACTGAGGGCAATGCGGATCGTGATAGGAAACCTTGCATCCACGCTCCCACAGCATCTCGATGATTGGGGCTGCCGGTGTTTCACGCGTGTCGGACACATTTGGCTTGTAGGCGACACCGACTACGAGTACATGGCCCTGCTCACAGCCGATTCCGGCGAGAGCGGAGACAGTACGGTCCACCACCAGCCGTGGCATGGCCGTGTTGATGTCGCCGGCGAGTTCAATAAACTTCGCCTCCGTGCCACACTGCTTGGCCCGCCACGCGAGATAGAACGGGTCGATCGGAATGCAGTGCCCACCTAGGCCAGGGCCGGGCCAGAATGGCTGAAAACCGAACGGCTTGGTCGCGGACGCTTTGATGACATCCCACACGTCGATGTCCATCTTTTCAAAGACCACCTTGAGTTCATTCACCAGCGCGATGTTGACACATCGATACACGTTCTCAACGATCTTCGACGCTTCTGCGACTTCTGCCGAGGCCACCGGTATGACGTCACATACAACCGAGCGGTAGAAGGACGCGGCGAGTTCAGTGGCCGTCTCATCGACGCCCCCAACGACCTTTGGAATCGAGGCCGTCTCGAAGTGTGCATCGGCCGGATTCTCTCGCTCTGGGCTGTACGCGAGAAAGAAGTCCTCCCCGCATCGCAGACCGCCCACCTCAAGCATTGGAAGCATGACTTCTCTGGTCGTCCCGGGCCAGGTTGTCGATTCCAGCACGACCAGCATGCCTTCTCTCAGCACCGAGGCTACCGACTGCGTGGAGGACTTCACGAACGACAGATCAGGCGCACCCTCGCGGTCAAGGGGTGTCGGCACGCACAAGATGAGCACATCGCACGCAGCGAGATCCTCCACGGAAGACGTCGCCACGAATCGCTCAGATGCCGCCAAAGCGGCGAACGGCTCGTCTGTCATATGGCCTAGATACGTGTAGCCCGAAGTCAGCCCCTTGACCTTGACCGGATCGACATCAAAGCCGCGCACACGAAACCCGGCTCGGTCAATGGCGCAGGCGAGTGGGAAGCCGACGTAGCCCATGCCGAGAATGCCAATTGTCGCGATTTTGCCGCCCAACGCTCGGGCAAGCGTTGCAGCGGGCAATCCGCCATCGGCTTGTGAAATGGGCCGCATATCTCTTTCCAAGCCCTCCCTGTGCAGGAGTGTACCGCCAAGGGCAGCCACCCCGCCCAAGGGGGGCCAAGTATAGCCATGGGCAACTCTCGAGCCCCCTAGGCAGTCCCTCGTCGCATCTGTGTCGCCCCGCCGAACCCTATCATCACACCAACGTATCGACCTCGTGTGAACGGCGTTACTACAAAGGTCCACCCCCATTGAAGCACCTCACGTCCATTGGCGTCCTCGCGTTGCTCTGTTCGCAGACCATGTCTCTTGGCGTGACGGAGCAGCCGAACACGACGTCAACCTTGTCTCCAGACTACCTCACGCGGCACGCGGCACTCATCATCGAGCAGGTTCAGGTGGTCGACCGAAGTCAGCAGCAGATCATCCTGCAGTTGCTCGACGACTATGACGCATTGTGCATAGCCAACCGAGACGCTTTGTCACAGGACCTTGGGAGCTTCCCGACAACGGGCGACATTGATCAAGCTGTCCTCCAATCGCAGCGAGCGACTCGACGATACATAGAGGAGAAGAGTGAGCACTCGAAGTGGTTGCGTGAGAACCTCCGAATCATACTCACCGCCGAACAGCTTCCCAAGTTCGAGTCTACCCTTCGCCAGATCAATAGGGATCGGCTCCTTCCACGGGGCGCTATTCCCGTTGCAGACACAGATCTCATCACCCTGCTCAATGGAGCCGCTGTACCAAGAACACCCGAGATCAACGCCATCCTTGAGCAATGGGCGTTGGACATTGAACAGGCGCTTGCTGCTCGTGAGTCATTCGACGCCTCGAACGGACTCGCATTCCGTGAGATGATTGCGCGCGAGCAATGGCGAGAGGCTCTGAATTGGCGGCGGTCTTGGCTCGACTCTCACCGAAGAGTTCGAGACATCACCATTGGAGCCTCTCGCGACTTGATGCCGTTGTTAGATCCGACTGAGGCAGCACTTCTTCAGCGTGAGGTGCTCAGTGGCGGCATCAACATCAAGCACGACACCATAGAGGCAGTGAATCGCGCCCTCGCGGCTTCCTCGCCGGTAGAGCAGAACCTCATCGAGGTACTTGAGGAGTTTCTGAGCCACATCAGGCCACTCGAGGAACGACTGATCTCACTCCGGCTTGCCGCCGCCGGCTTTCAACACCTTCGGTCACTGGAGACTCGCCTTGGGGAGCCTGTGACCCTTGAGCCACTTGACCGCGAGGCCCTCGAAGTGCTTCACGCCATCCGCCAACTGGATGAAAGGTACACTTTGCTCGTCGACAGGCTCACGGGTTCGTAGCATTTGGCTGCTGAATCCATCCGATGAGCATCAGAACTGACCAGATTCCAACTGCGTCATAAGATCCGCCACCCTGCAATCGAGCCCACGCAGCGTGTATCGGCTCTGAATCCAACCCGCACTCCTCAAGCCTGTCCCGAGTCAAGAGTGACTCTGCCCACGGGCGCAAGGCACCCCGGAGCCAGTCCGGCATCGGCGCAGCAAATCCCTTCTTGGGACGACTCCAGAGTTCCGCCGGCACGCGCTGCCCAAGCAGCGACCGCAGCGGCAGCTTGCCGACGGAGCCTTCGAAACGCCACTCGACCGGCATGGCCGCTCCCCAAGCTGCCACTCGATGATCAAGAAGCGGCACTCTTACCTCGAGGCTGCACGCCATGCTTGCCCGATCCACCTTGGTCAGCACATCGTTGGGCAGGTATGTCGTTGCATCTGCTAGGGCGAGTTGATCCAGAAGTGGCCTTCCGGCAAGCGAAGCGAGTCTCATCTTGAGCGGGTCCACGACTCCTACCTCGGCCTGCAAGAGGGGCGGCGGATCCCAGGTGGCCATGAGTGATGCGTAACACTCGGCCTGTGAATTCGATCGCATCAGGCGGCCGAACAAGCGCATGCGGTCTGCGTCGATCCTGCATCGCGACCCAAGAAACCACCGCGAAGATCTGTCAATTGCGGATAGCAGTTGGGTTGGCGCAATTGATGACACACCGGACGCAAGGGACCGCAGTGATCTGGGCACCTTGGCGATTCGGCGCATTGCTCTCAACATAAACGTGTACCTGTTATAGCCACCGAAGAACTCATCGCCTCCATCCCCGGACAACGCAACCGTCACATGCCCGCTCGCCATTCTGCTCACGACGTAAGTAGGTATGAACGATGAATCCGCAAACGGCTCATCCATAAGTGACGGCATACACTCCACACACTCCATCGCCTCTCGATCACTGACGGTCAACTCTGTATGCGTGGTACCAAGGTGCGTGGCAATCGCGCGAGCGTAGCCGGACTCGTCCAGATCTGCGCTTGGCGTTCCAATTGAGTACGTTCGTGTGGCAGCCCCCAACTCTGCAGCGACGCACGCAGCGACCAGGCTCGAATCGACTCCGCCGGAGAGCAGAACGCCGACCGGCACATCCGATACGAGACGGATGTGGGTGGCATCAACCACCAACGCATCCAGCCGTCTCATCGCCTCTTGTCTGCTGCTCGGCATCTGTCCTCTGGCTTCTTCGACAGCATCTTCAATCGCCCACCATCGCTGCAGTCTCGGCTTCTGACCAAGCGTAGCTGCGTCCAGTTGCAGCATGCAGCCAGGCTCAAGCTTGCGGCATGAGGCAAGAATCGTCCGAGGTGCCGGTACGCATAGTCGAAGCAGATACTGCTGCAAGGCCCCTCGGTCCAAGTCCGTGTTCAGGCCCGGGTGCTGGCGTAGCGCCCGCAATTCGGACCCGAACAGGAACACCCCTGAGCCTGTCTGCGCCCAATACAGCGGTTTGATCCCAATCCTGTCTCGAGCGAGCGTGAGCTGTCGGGTACGCCGATTCCAGACAGCGAACGCAAACATTCCGTTCAGTCTGGGCAGTGTCTCTTCAACTCCCCACAGATCGATCGCCTCCACAAGCACTTCTGAGTCTGAATGCCCCCGCAAGATGATGCCTCGCTGCTCGATCTCCTGCCGCATCGCATCGATCGCGTACAACTCCCCGTTGTACACCAACACTGCGTCGCCACTTTTGGAGACAATTGGCTGGTGCCCCGCCTCGGAAAGATCACGGATCGACAGTCGCCGATGCGCCATGCCGATTCCCGCGGTGTGGTCCTTCCATGCGCCTTCCGAGTCGGGCCCCCGGTGGCGCAGGGACTCACACATGGCGGGCAGCCGCCTGGAACAAAGCCGAACTTCATCCGGCGGCGCAAGGTATCCTGTCAAGCCACACACGCCT
>CAZSSV010000113.1:0-590 GCA_964609425.1 uncultured Isosphaeraceae bacterium
GATTCGGGATCCTGCAGATCCACCGTCAGCAGCGACATCTTGGGGCCGATGTTGAGCGGGTGGTTCATCGACGTATGGTCCTCGAGCACGCACTCGTTGAAACGCTCCACGGGCCAGCCAACCGACGATGGCGTTGACTTACTCAGTGGCAGATCCATCACATCCGTCATGCACTGAAGAACCACCTGCCCATTCACGACCGAGAGCATGAGATCGGTTGCTCCAAGAGGGCCGTCCTCAGATTCCCACAACTCGTAATTTGGTTTGAAGTTGAGGTGTGGATCACACACCGAAGCCATCATGCGCATCAGCGCGTGATAGAACTCGGTCGCCGTTTCCGCGCCAACAACCTCGCCTTCCCACCGTTCGCGAAGCATCTGGGCATCGAGTCCAAGGGCCTCCAGATCCGGCGCCTGCTCAGAAATCGCACGATGGTAGGTTTCAAACGTGGCGGCTCGGAGCCGATGATCAAAGACCGACGCGTCATACGAGCGACATCCCAAGACAAGAAAACAAACGCTGAGCAGTGGGAAGATGGTTCGTATCAATCGGATCACCCAAAGCGATGATACAGATACCCCGCGAGGCAG
>CAZSSV010000113.1:600-7416 GCA_964609425.1 uncultured Isosphaeraceae bacterium
GGTTACTCGCCAATGAATTCGGCGCTGCCCGTCTCAGGTTGCTTTACGGTTCTGATTGCCACGTCCGCCACGCCAGCAGCGACGTTGAATGTGCCTGCGGACCACCCCACCATCGCAGCCGCGCTGGCCGCAGCACAGTCTGCCGACACCGTCCAGATCGCAGCCGGCACGTACCAGGAACACGGCCTCACCATTCCCTTCGACCTCGACCTGACCATCACCGGAGCGACCAATTCTGACGGGTCGCCTGGCACGATCATCGACGGGCAGCAGGCGGACTTCATGCTGCACATCCAGGTCGGCACGATCGATGATTGCACCGGAGTGTCCGGCGGCAACTACACCATCAGAAACCTCCTGTTGACGGGAGGCGAGCGGGCTTGCGTCAGTGCTCTACGTGGAAGGGTTCCTCTGCGGCCCGGATTTTGAGTACGAGGCGTGCCCGTCGGTCGCGCTGCACAACTGCGTGTTTCGGGACAATGACACAGCACGTGCTGGAGCATTGATCGTCTCACCCTCGGTCGAAGCTCCGATGCAGTCACCATTCCGGGACATCGCGCTCGACGAGTGCGAGCTCCTGAACAACGGCGGCGCCGTCTCATACGGAGGGTGCATCGCCATCACGCGATCCCTGATCTGTGGCGGTGGTCAAGAATCCACGACTGGGTGCGTGAGCCTGAGTGACTCACAGGTGCTGGAGGACTGCGGTCCTTCCTGCGCAGCCGATCACGATGCTGACGGCGACGTCGACATGGATGACCTCCTGCATCTTCTCGGCCAGTGGGGTCCCTGCGTGTAAGGAGCGGCACAGGCGGCCCCATCGCCCCGATCTGGCCGCCCCACCGTGCAGCCCCGCTCCGGAGTCCTATCGCTTGGCGAGCCGAGTCCTGATGAACAAGCTGACGGCGGACGAGAAGCGAGTGGGAGGCCCGTAGCGGCAGCGTTCCTCACGGGCCGCAGAGGCCCCAAGCACCAAGAACCGCCATGACGTCCTCGACGCCGACGTCGCCGTCGCCATCGCAATCAGCGCCCTCGCATGCAGCGCCACCGCCCCAGCAGCCGACGACTGCAAGCAGGTCATCGGCACCCACAAGCCCGTCCCCCGACACATCAGCCGCACACGGCGTGAGCCCATCGAGAAACTCCCGGACGCCGTCGTAGAACACGCTTCGAGACGGCTCCGGATTGAGGTGCGCCGCGTGGACGCCAACAGTCTCATCAAAGAGCATGAACGTGCTGTTCGGGATCTCCTCATGGACCCACTCCATAACCTCCCAGTGCACGATGCTCACCTTGCCACCATAGATGAGCGTTGGCACGCCCGACTCGCGAATCGTGGTCATCACATCGGTGTAGGTGGACACGAGTGTGTTCCAGAAGAGCAGACTGAGCATCTTGCCGTTGAGCCGGTATGAAAATTCGGTCCAGCGATCCCACGCATCGAGGGTCATGACAAAGGACGGCTGCGGGTCGTTCGGGTCAAGCACCGAAGGTTGGCCATCGACACCCCCGAGCATCTGCGTGACGCCGGCCTCGACGTTGACGTATCCGGCCCCATCATCCCACTCTGGAAGTTCAGCGACCATGTCGAGGAATGCGTCCATGGGATACGACGCGTACTCGGTCGGGAAGGAGGCATCTGCGGCCGTTCCCGGCTCGAGGTTTTTCGGCGACTGATCGTAGATGAAGAGCCCCTCGAGCTGGCCGGTTCCGAATTGACTGACGTATGAATACAGCACATTTCCACCGAGGCTGTGACCTGCCAGGACGAACGAGTCCAGACAGAGAAAGTGCGCTGCCTGCCGCACATCCTCGGCGAGTCTGGCGATGCGCATTCCAAAGTACCGTCCGTCATCTGGCGCCTGCTCGTCGGAACACCAGTCGATGCCGCCCCACTCGCAGCCTCCGCCACGGCCGTGCCCGCGGAGTTGAATAGAGACGACGTGGTAATCGGGCAACCGCTCTCCAAACAGCCGCGCGTACGCGCGGGCCGATCCGGTGAATGCAGGAGAGATGACAAGCGTCCGAGCGTCCGCCGGTCCATGCTCGAAGTACTGCACCCGCGCGCCGTCTCCAGCGGTGAAGTGTCCGCCTGTCACGCCGTGCGCCGCTGCCGAGACCGACACGCCGACCACACCGAGTCCAATCCATATCGAGTGAATCATCGCTGCTCCCTCTTCTGGCAACCAGCCTACCGCCTGCGGCCTGCTCACTACAGCACCAACTCCGCGGTGCCCGCCCTTCTGGCCGCTTCGCGCGGGCGGACCAGTACCAGGCCCTTTGCGAGAACCTCTGCGACAAAAGGTGGACAAAGCGTCCTCTACGGCCTCTGGACGCGAACCAACAGGCCGAGGCGGAGCGTGATGCCTGCGTCACAATCGCACGCAAAGGCATCGGTGAGCGCGTTTGAACTGATTCACAGTTGACAGGACCCGCGGCCCTTTCATACTGGATGTCGGAGGAGAACCCTACAGTGCGTGATCGAATCGTGTCCGCAGTGGCCATCTACGCGGCGACAACCTTGGCGGCAGCAGGCCCGCTTTCGTGGGCGCCTTCTTCGCCCACTTACCGGCTGCTCAAGCAGGACATTCTCATCAATGCAGACTGCTGGGACACAGAACCGCGCATCCTCGCATCTGGACTCGGCTTCACCAACATCATCGGCGTACCGGGGCTGAGTATCCCGGGGCTCGGCGAGTGGCTCTGCCGCGCCGTGGGCGGCACATGGAATGACGTGCCGGGCGACGACGTCCCACTGCGGGCGCACACCTCTGCAGCGTCCCCCCTCACGACCTGGATCTCCTACGGCCGATTCGTCTTCGGGCTCGACGGCTACCCCACCGAGTTCTCTTGGCCTGTGCAGCCGAGCACCGTCGATCCGACCGACTTCCGCGTTACGCTCAGCGACGGTTCGATCGTCACGCCCGAGGCGGCATCGATCTTCCCGAACTTCGAGTACAACGAACGCAGCACCGTCGTCATCTTCGGAAGTTTCGGTGACCGCCGCGATCCATACACCGACCCCGACGCCGTCTACGTCGTGAAGTTTGAGGTCGTGGCCGATGTCACGCCCCTCACCCTCATCGGCCCGGGCGGCACAATGGCCTCTGCCGTGGGCATGAGCTACGGCGATGGCGTCACACCGATGACGGCCTATGCCTCGGGCAGCGGTCCAACCTTGTGCGCCGCGAAGATCAGCCGCCTTCGTACACTCGGCGACAACGGGCCGAGACCCTTCCGCGGCGCGCTGCCCAATCATGGCAAAGCCATATGGGGTGACGACGCGCAGTACCGCCTGCGCGTGCTCACCACCGGCGGCTTCTCGCCTGATGGCGTCGCTTCGGTACGACCCACCGACTTCGAGCGGTTCTTTCGACTGCGGGCCGAAACCGCAACGGGCGAGGAAGTCTGGATCACCGAAGCCAACACCGTGTACACCATCGGCGGCCACGAACTCGAAGTGTTGGGACTCGCTGATCTCGGTCTCCCCAGCGACGAAGACCCATGGACCCTCGCCTACACCGAGGACCACGACAATCAGATTGACATCATTCTGCGAGGTGATCTTGCCGCCATGCGCGCCATCACCCACGTGCACATTCCCGCAAGCGGCGAGTACGACCCGTTCTACAACCCAGGCGGTCCCGGCAACGATCCAACGCCCGGCGTCACCTACACGCAGCCCGGTCCCGAGACGATGCAGCCGGTGCTCAACGCACTCGATGATCCACTCACCGTCACCTGGATCAAGCGGCGCTGATCACGGCCCCACGCATCCGCCCCACGCACCAAGCAGCACCAAGAGATCGTCGACGTCCGTCACACCATCACCTGTGACATCCGCGTCTGGCGTCTCCCAGGCGGCAATCAGGCCGAGCACGTCCGTCACATCCACTTCGCCCGACCCGTCAAAGTCGCCCATACATGTCACCGGCACAAGCTCGCCGCTCACAACCATCCCCTGATAGACGGTGCCTCGCTGAATCTCAAAGGCGCTCACCGTCGTGTCGATACCCGCCCCACCCAATTCAGTGAAGGCCGATACGAACTTGAGTTGTATGTCGACGCCGTAGTCGTGGTAGTTCCCGTCCATGGTGATCTCGATCTGCTCAGGTTCGACGTTCGCCGATAGCGGCGGGTCGTACTGCTCGGACCACCAAGGAATATCCAATTGCATGAGAACGCCGGTCCCATTCTCGAAGTCGCCCGGCTCATACTCCCAGACCACAGTCCCATACATAGGCTGCGATTCAGTCCACGAGTCAGACGGATCGAGCCAGACATTGGCCAACTCAAACGCAATGGTTTCGGCCACGAGGGGTGCCGATACACACACCATTGACACGATGGCCAAGGCCCTGATTCGCATACCGACCTCCTCGAAGATTGCCGCGCACCGTAGAGGCACTCGGTGACCTGAGCGATACACAGGACCCACAAGTATCAGGAATCTGATAGCGTTTGGCCGTGTTTGTGTGCCTTCTCACCAACCAGGATGTCACCGATCCGTCCATCGCCGAGTACGACTGGGCGTGCGACCCGCGGCCGCACCTTCCAGAGGCCGACTGGCACACGGTGGAGCTCGGCGACAAAGCCAGCGCCCCCAGAGAGGTCCGCGATCTCGTCCGGAACGGCGTCAACGGCCGACCCATCGACGTCTTCTTCAACCTCTGTGATGGCGGCGAAGCGCAGCATGAGCTCCCCGGCGTCGAAGTGATTCGCGTGCTTGAGCGAGCCGGCGTGCCCTTTACGGGCGCGACCAGCCGGTGTTTCGAGCCGACCCGCGCCAAGATCAAGCGTGCCTGTAGGCGGCTCGGCATCGCGTCGCCACGTGGCATGGTGGTTCGGACGATGCGTGATGTCCACCGCGCCGCCCGGACGCTCGCGTTCCCGATGTTCGTCAAGCACCACAACAGTTACGCGAGCATCGACATCAGCAGGCGATCACGCGTCGTCACCAAGAAGGGGCTCATGGCGCAGGCCAGAAAGTTCATTGCCAGGCATGGGGCCGCCATGGTCGAGGAGTACATCGACGGCGGCGAATGCACGGTGCTCGTGGCCGAGAACCCGCGAGACCGCGATCGTCCCATTGTCTACCCACCCGTGCAGTACGAGTTCCCCGCAGGCGACGACTTCAAGACCGAAGATCTCAAGTGGGTGACCTACGAAGGACTCGGCACCTCGCCGGTGACCAACAGGCGGCTCAACGGCGAACTTCGACGTATCGGCGCGGCGCTCTTCGTCGAGATGCGGGCGGCGGGGTACGCGAGAATCGATGCTCGCTTGGATGCGGCAGGCGTCCCGCACGTCCTGGAGATCAACGCCAACTGCGGCATCTTCTATCCGGAGGGCTCCTACGCGAGCGCCGACGATTGCATCGCGCTCGACCCGGGGGGGCATCCCAAGTTCGTCCGCCGCCTGATTGCGGCAGCCAAGGCACGGCAGCGCTGTCCCTAATCAAAGCGGCCACCTGCAAGCGCCCGCGGCCGCGCTGACATCTCGACTCACGAGCCACGAAACCGCACCCACCGTCGCGGCCAAAGCGACCAGGGGGATGTGCTCGCAGCCCCTCATGCGCGCCCCACCGCGGGCACCCCCCGCGCTTGGCCAGGCCGACATCCCCTCTGCAGTATGAAGATGAAGCCGCAGCAAGCAACTGCGATCCAGCCAGCGAGTGTGGCACATGCGCGCTCTTCGCCTTGCATGAGCCATGCCATCCCGCCAGCCGGCGCACGCCGACTGGACGCTGCGCGCGTGCCGGGCCGGGGTACACAAGTCGATCAGGGATGACAGCGGTCAGCCGGCGCGCCGTCTCCTGCGAACGCCAGCCGCGCCGGCCGCAAGCGTGAGCAGCCCCAAGGCGCCGGGTGCGGGGACTGCCGCCTCTTCCCCAGCCAGCACCATCTGATCGCCATCGCCGTAGGCCCACGCGTGCACCGTGAGCGCATCCTCACTCACTTCGACATCGAGCCAGCCATAGTGCATGACGTCGCCACCGCTCAGATCATGGTAGAAGGAGAATCCGAGGTATCCGCGTCCATCTTCGACAGGCCACTGGCCATCCTGATTCGACCAGATCGTGTCGTACCCACCTCCCGGATACCAGGACGCCAGACGAGTGCCTGCGCGGACATTCAGCGGTACTGACCCGGTCCATGAGGACTGCCCGGCCGCGGCCGAGTCGCCCGCATCGAGGCGACCATGGAATGAGACTCCCCATGCAATTGGGTAGATGCCGCTCCCTGGGAAACCCACGTTCCACTGGGTTGACCAGCGCGAACTCAATGTGCCACTTCCACCCCAGTCCGAGGCGGAGTAGTGTGTCCAGCGGCTCATCGACAGGTCCAACGAGATGAACACACCGCCCCCAGAGCGGGAGAGCGACTGGGTCTCGTTGGGTCCAACGGTCAGCCCGATGCCGGAGTAGATCGCGGCGCCTGCCACGGGCGAGACGGCCAGCGCCGAGTAGGCGGCAAGTCGCGTCGCGGTCATCCTTGTGTCTTTCACTTTCCCTTTTCCTTTTCCTTCCTTCTTGTGGTTCCGCAGTCAACCGTCCGTCCGACGGCGACGAATCCCCGCGGCGCCCATGGCCAAGGCAACCAGTCCAAGCCCGCCCGGCGCTGGAACCTGGCCGGCATACATCATGGCGCCCGAGTCGTCGTACGCCCACGCGGTCACTTCGATCGCACCGACGGTCACTTCCACCTGCATCCACCCGTACATGGTGGAGGTGTCTCCGTAGAACTCGAAGCCGATGTAAGCCGGAACACCAAAGTCAATCAGCCCTGTGGTCAATGCCCACCCCCACGTGTGGGT
>CAZSSV010000114.1:0-7398 GCA_964609425.1 uncultured Isosphaeraceae bacterium
ATCCCTGCACCGTCGGCATTCTGATGACACCCCGCACGACCGACACCCCGATCAAGCCCTCTTCGCCCTCTCGGCGTATGCCAAGCAGAACACGGGAATCAGGATCACCGGTGATCTGTCGTACAGCATCGTGCACAGTCCAGCCAGCAGTACTGTCGCCATCCACCGTTGCAATGATGTCTTCGGCCTTGACCCCTGCATTGAAGGCAGGCTTGCCTTCGAGCGGTGTGACGACCTCGATCTCACCCAGATCGTTCTCGCGGATCTGCACGCCGACGCCAACGAACTTCCCTCGCATCTGACGCTGAAACGCCTCGTGGTCATAGGGCCAGATCACCTGGCTGAATCGGTCGAGCGCCTCCATGGCACCATCGGTGAACTCACGCCACAGCACGCCTTCGGGCAGTTGAATCGTCTCGGCATTGGCCGCTGCCACATGCTGAAGGGTGCGCTCCAGTGACACATGCACGCCGGGAACATCGAGCACTGCCTCCGCCGCGTCGAGCGCCGCATTCCAGGCCGCGACACGGTCCGCATCCAGCAGCGTCGGAAACGTGTCTGCAATCATCCGGGATCGGCCGAGCACTCGAACCGCATCAAGCCCTTCTCGAAGCAGCGGCGCGTAGCCTTCAGACTCGACGTGTTCGGCCGCGGCAATCTCCATCGCTCGAGCCGCCGTCAGAAGATCGACGTCACGGACTTCTTCCTTCCATCGCGTATCCAGCCTCGGGCTGTACTCGGGACGAACTTCCTCACCACGCTCTTTCCGGAAGGCGACATAGCGACGGTGAAACTCCGCAAACCGATACCGCCTCAGCAACTGCATCTCATGAGACACCGCCTCATAGGCATCGGTGAGTCGGTCCCAGATCGCCCGCTCCTGCGTATCTTCATACACGGCCCGTAGTCGAAGCAAACCCTGCTGGGCGTAGAACAACTTGGCTTCATCGCACCACTGGGTGACGACCTGGTGGGTACGGTCGAGCATGGCCTGAATGTCAGGACTCTCCAGCGGCGTATCGAGATGTTCTGAGAGCGTCTGTACCTCGAGCAACAGGCGGAGCGCCTCCAGCACATCACCCTCACGCTCGGCAGTGAACATCTCGGTCGTGGCCGCAGCCCGTCGGGCCTCGGCGTGAACGACATCGTCGGCCTCGTGGGCCCGCCACGCCTGGACCTCTTCGAGAAACTCAGTCCGAGCCGCGGCGTCGATGCCTTCTGCTGCGGGCGCTTCCAGAAGCGTCTCAAGCGAGCCGCGGTCACCTTCGAGTGCCGCTTCCCACACGTCATCGGCCCACGCCCGCGCCTGTTGCGACACGGGAGAGGCCGCGGCCCCGCCAGAGATCAGGACAACCAACGTGAGGGCGGTCAGGCCAGCGCGGGTATGGGCGAGGTGCAGCATGCGTCGATGCGTCCTTTCTGAATATCGGACCACGCGGCAACGCCATGGCAGTCGCCGCTCTGAAGGAGGATCGACTGCTTGAGCCCTGCTGTTCACCAAAGTCGCCAACTCCGGTCCTTCCTCCCCACTACGACCCCCTCAGGGCCGTGTTCGCCCGCTCTATACTCGAATCATGGCCGCAGCACCCCCCGGTCCCCTGAGCTTCCTGGCCCTGCTGGTGACCCTGTGCCTGTTGGCGATCATCGTCGCCACCGTCGTGCTCATGATGGTCCATCGCCGCCGCCGCCGCCGCGTTCGGGCTCAGAAGGGCGCGCAGCTTGATGCCTGGGCTGAAGCCGGCCGCCGGGTCTCAGCCCCCGGCTCGAGTGAGGGCGGTCCCGAGCAGAACTGACCGCCGCTCGTCCGGAGCAACAGGGCTATTCCGGAGCAACAGGGCTCGTCCGGAGCAACAGGGCTACTCCGGAGCAACAGGCCTGATGGCCCGCACCGCCTCCACCCGATCCGGGGGTGCCGACAGATAGATCGCCTGCTCCAGCAGCCCTGCGGCTCTGGGCGCGTCGCCTGCCCGCATGGCGGACTCGGCCGCGTGAAGGGCAAACCGCCAGGCGTCACTGCGATGGGCGTTCTGGCCAAAGCAGTCCGCCCACGCATCGGCCGCTGCGGCGTGCCGATCGACCTCGGTCCAGCATCGGGCGAGCTCGGACGCTGCAGGTTCTGCACTGCGGTCGACCCGTGGAAGGGCCAGCAGAATCTCGGCCCCACGTTGTGGCTGGCCGAGCAGGCGAAGCATGCGTGCCTGGACGACCCGGATCGCAGGGACGTCGGCCGCAAGATGTACGGCATGCCCCATGCGCTCGCGCGCACGCTGCTCGTCGCCGGCGAGCGCATCGAGCAGGGCCAGTGACGCATGGGCCTCGGGAATGCTCGCGTCGAGTGACAGCACCTCGCCAAGCAGGTCGCGGGCGCGGGCGGGATCAGACTCGAAGACCACCTGCGCCAACCGAAGCGGCGTCCGAGGATCGTCAGGTTCAAGTGCGCGGGCCCGCTCGTACCACTGGGCGGCGACTGCGGTCCGGCCCGCCATCTGCGCCGCGTCGCCCGCACTTCGGAACAAGCCTCCCACGTCCGGGCCGGTGTCGATCGAGGCCTGATAGGCGTCTGCGGCGAGCGACAGTGATGTGGCCGAGTCGTCCATCAGACCCTCCGCCCGAAGCGCGAGCGCCTGCTGCATGTGGACGCGTGCCATGAGTTCGTGGCTTCTCCAGTCACCCGGCCCCTCGACAACGAGCACCTCGGCGATGCGATACGCGTCACCGGTGCGGGCAGCGCCAAGCAAGGCATCGGCTCGAGCCAACTGTGGCTCGTGCTCCGCACCGAGCACCGCCCGCACGTCAGGCTGCTCGCTTCGGTCGCAGCCTGGAATCGGCCCAATTGCACCGATCAGTAAAGACGCCAATGCGAGCGGTATGATGGGCGAATGTCCACGATGCACTCAACGACCTCACTTCCGCGTGCCTATTCACCTGAGACGTGCGAGCCGGAAGTCCATCGAAGTTGGAAAGACGCCGGCTTGGGGCACGTCGAGCCGCCGCCCTCGGGCGAGTCATGCTATTCGATCGTCATTCCCCCGCCAAATGTGACCAGTGCCCTGCACCTCGGGCATGCACTGAACAACACGCTCCAGGACATTCTGATCCGGTACCACCGCATGCGCGGAGCCACGACCCTGTGGATGCCGGGCACGGACCACGCCGGCATCGCCACACAGACAGTCGTCGAGAAACGCTTGCTGCAAACGGGCCGCAGGCGGACCGACATGAGCCGAGAGGCGTTTGTCGACCTGGTGCAGGAGTGGAAGGACCAGTACGAAACCGTCATTCTCGGGCAACTCCGCACCTTGGGTGCCAGCTGCGATTGGGACCGTACGAGGTTCACGATGGACCCCGTTTGCACAGCCGCCGTACGGCACGCATTCTTTCGCCTGTTCAAGGATGGACTCATCGAGCGCGGCAAGCGGCTGGTCAACTGGGACCCGGCCACCGGGACGGCCTTGGCCGACGACGAAGTCGAAATGGAAGACGTGGCGGGACACATGTGGTACCTCCGGTACCCACTCGAGGACAGCGATGATCATGTCACCGTCGCGACCACACGCCCTGAAACGATGCTGGGGGACACGGCGGTCGCCGTGAACCCAGCCGATCCCCGCGCCGCGTCGCTCCGCGGGCGGTACGTCACCCTTCCCATCGTCGGCAGGCGTGTACCGATCGTCGAGGACGACCATGTCGTCATGCCAGGAGACGAAGGCGACCCCAAGGCGGCATTCGCGACGGGTTTCCTCAAGGTCACGCCCGCGCACGACCACAACGACTGGGACATTGGCATTCGCCACGATCTGGATGTCATCAACATTCTGGCACCCGATGGATCGATCTCTGATCGGCACGGGTGGGAGGACGGTTCGGATGCCTCCCGGCAATTCGTGGGATTGACCCGCGAAGACGCCAGGGATGCCATCGTCGACTGGTTCCGAAGCGCCGGTTTGCTCGAGGAGGTCCGCGACTACAACCACGCTGTTGGGCACTCGTACCGATCGCATGTGCCGATTGAGCCCTATTTGAGCGATCAGTGGTACGTCCGCGTGACGGACGACCGGCTCCGGGGCGAGGCGCTTCGCGCCATGGACCCGGAGCAGATCGACGGCGATCCGCCCAACCGCCCGTGCGGAACGTTGGAGGGCGACGGCACACTGACCTTCTCGCCACCGCGATATGCCAAGACGTATCAGGCATGGCACGAGAATCTTCGAGACTGGTGCGTGAGCAGGCAACTCTGGTGGGGCCACCGCATTCCCGTCTGGTCGAAGGATGTCCCCGTGTTGGAAGGGCTGCCCGACGCCCCACTGTCCACGCCTCCGCCAGATTGCGGTCTTCCGATGTGCAGCGTCAACGACGCCGACCTGTGCACGCGTATCAGCGTCGACCACGCTGAGGAAACTGTCCGCATCATGGTCTGCGTCGAGGGCGATCGAGACGACCTTGAGGCCATGCTGGCCGATCAAGGATTCTCGCAGGATCCCGACGTGCTCGACACGTGGTTTTCGTCGGCGCTCTGGCCGATGAGCAGTATGGGATGGCCAAACCCTTCGGCATTCCCAGACACCGAGGGTCTCCTTGACGCCTTCAACCCAACGAATGTGCTCTGCACGGCTCGGGAGATCATCACCAACTGGGTGAGTCGCATGGTGATGTTCAATCGCTACTTCCTGAATGGCCGAATGCCCTTCAAGGATGTGTACATCCACCCGATGATTCAAGACGGACATGGCCAGAAGATGAGCAAGTCATTGGGGAACGGAGTCGACCCACGTGACATCATCGAATCGCACGGCACAGACGCATTGAGACTGGTCATGGCACAGCTGGCAACCTCGACTCAGGACGTTCGTCTTCGGGTCGACCTGGTTGATCCGCACTCTGGACAGACATTTGAGCCAACATTCATGACGGGACCAGGTGGCCATATCGTCCCGTCGCCCATTCAGAAGAGCCCCGCAGATCCCAACGCCGAAATGGTGACCGTGTATGGACTCATGGTGGGAGAAGAAGCGACCGAGGCACGCCCTCTGGCGAAGAACATCTCAAGCCGATTTGACGTCGGACGCAACTTCGCCAACAAGACCTGGAACGCCGCCCGGTTCGCGCTGGGCCGGATTGAACGCCCGGAGCCGGTCCGCGATGTCGCCAGCCTTTCACGTGCGGATCGCTGGATGCTCTCACGTGTGTCGGCCGCTACGGCGGCGATGGACGACGCGGTTCAGCGCTATCGGTTTCATGCAGCGGCCGATGCGGTGTATGACATCGTCTGGCGCGACTTCTGCGATTGGTATCTTGAGGCCGTCAAACCCACGATTGCGGAAGACCGAAAGCAGCAGTACGTCCTGCTCACCGTGCTCGACGCCATCCTGCGGCTGCTTCACCCGTTGTGCCCGTTTGTCACCGAAACGATCTGGCCACATGTCCAGCAGCTCGGCCCACGCGGCCTGCCTGGCCTGGACCTGCCCGACTCCGACGTGCTCGCCCTGGCGGCATGGCCGTCGGCCCACTCGACGCTGCATGACGCGGCGGCAGAACGCGACACCACGAGGCTCCAGGCGTTGGTGGGCGAAATCCGCCAACTCCGTTCGGAAAACAACGTCCCCGCGCAGGCCGATGTGACGCTGTTGGCCGGCCCGACGATCGCGCCACTGGCAGAAGACTCTTTGGCAATCCTTGGTGCGATGTGCCGCGTCACCAGAACAGACGGGAAGCCGCAGCAGCGACCAGCCGGAGCCTTGGCCTTCGTCTTCGAGGGCGACGAGATCCTGCTCGATCTCGCCGGCGGCATCGACCCCGAGGCCGAACGGGCGCGTTTGTCGAACAAACGTGATGCGCTTCAGAAAGCCGTTGCCGGCCTGGAAGGCAGAATGAGCAATGCCGCCTACGTCGAGAAGGCGCCGCCCCATCTCGTCAACGAATCGCGGTCTCAACTGGCCCAGGCCCAGTCTGACCTTGCAGCAACCCTGGCTGCCATCGAGGCGCTCGGTTGAGGTGGGTCGTCCCAGTCGCGGTCCTGCTCGTCGGGTGCTCGGCCCCGCACCCCCGTGAGGTGCTCCTGGGCACCCTGCCGAAGTCGGAGGAAGTGCGGCCGAGCGAACACGTGAGAGCCGTCCCGTGGACCTGCCTCGGATTCGAGGGCGTCCGACTGACCAGTCGCCACTGGGACATCTGCACCACCATTCGAATTCCAGCACTGTGCCAGCGTCTTCCGCAGGCCATGGAGGCGGCGCTCGCCCACATGCGCCAGACGCTTGACGGGCCCGGCCTCACGCTGCCTTGCCCCGAAGAGCCCATGACAACCTGCCTGATGAGTGACCGAAGGCAGTGGTCCAACCTGGCGCGTGTCCTGCATCCCGACCACGCCGAAGCCATGCAGGGACTCTCTCGGGGCGGCTTCACCGCCGAGGGTGTCGCCCTCCTGTACGACATCGACCGACGCGAACACTGCCGAGACACGATTGCGCTGGCCCTGCACGAAGGCTGGCACCAGTATGCCCAGACGGCGCTCCGCGCACCGCTGGACCCGTGGCTTGACGAAGGCCTGGCGACCGTCATGGAGGGATATCGCCTGACCGTCAATGGACCGGTGATTGATCACGACGCAAACCGTCAGCGCAAGCGCCGAGCCTGGTGGCTCTTTCGGCGCGGGCGTATGCAGACGGTCGATGCGCTGCTCGCCGACGATCCACACGATGCCATGGCGCGTGGCCGCACCGCGCTGCTCGACTACTACGCGCAGGCATGGGCCTTCATGCGGTTCATGCTCGACGACCCGGATCGAGCACGAGCCGTGCGAGCGGTGCTTGCAGCAGCAGTTCAGGGCCGCCATCAGGCGATCGCCATGCCTCCCGGCGATCTCGAGGCGGCATTCCAGTCGTGGTGCGCCGAGGGCCTCAGGCCCACATGGTGGCACTGACCCCACCCACTCTATACTGCAACGCGACACCGCCCACGCGCGCCATCATGAGCACAGAGACGCCCATCATCCGCCACGCGACCTCCGACGACATTCCCGTGCTGCGGGAGTTGTTTGAAGCAGGCGTGTACGAAGGCCAGGTGCACATCAACGACACCGGGGCGGACATTGAGCAATTGGACGAGGCCTACTTCAGCAGAGATGCAGAGGGCTGTTTCTGGGTCGCCGTACGGAATGCCGAGATTGCAGGCATGATCGGTGTGCAACGGCTCGACGACTCCGTCGCAGAGATGCGACGTCTGCGGGTTCGGCCCCAGTTCAGGAGGCAGGGCATCGCATCGGCGCTCATGGAGCACGCGATTCGGTTCTGCAGAGATCACGACTACCTCAAGGTGGTGCTCGATGTCCGCGTGGAGCGTCAACCGGCGATCCAACTCTTCGAGAAGTTCGGTTTTTACCTCTCACGCATTCGGGAGCAGGAT
>CAZSSV010000115.1:0-7352 GCA_964609425.1 uncultured Isosphaeraceae bacterium
CTTTGTTGGATTCGTCGTGACGAGCCCCGAGGGCGGCCCCATCGATCCGGACAGCCGCGTCTGGCAGCGTGTCCGCCACGATCTCATGCGAATCAAATGGGTCGATCAGCGGGCGATCGACCTCAGCCAGCGGCACGCCGACCTCGACCTCACGCACGGTGAACTCATCGTCGCCCTGGGCGACCTCGTCCATCAGGCCCTGGTCCATAAGAATCGATACGCATTCACATCCGAACGCGTGCGGAATCTGGCCGTCGAGAACCTGCCGCTGACCATTGCGGTCGTCGATTTGTTCCTCGACAGATTCCAACCCGATCATCCGCTCAGCGAGGATCTCTTCCAGGATCGCGCGGCCGCGCTGACCGATCGCATCGACGCCGACGTGGATCTCGAAGATGCTCGGGCGGTACTGCACATGATGGTTTCTGCGGTGCTGGCGACCCTCAGGACCAACGTCTATCTCGAGTCACGGTACGCGCTCTCGATGCGGCTCGACCCGACGTTCCTGCAATCTCCTGAGCGTCCCGACCTTCCCTATGGAGTCTTCTACGTACATGGGCGTGGTTTCAACGGATTCCACGTCAGGTTCCGCGACATCGCCCGCGGCGGCGTCCGCGCCGTGTTGCCTCGAAGCGGCCCTCAGTTCACCCGCGAAGCCGAGCGGCTGTTCGACGAGGCGTATGGTCTGGCATCGGCTCAGCAACTCAAGAACAAGGACATCCCCGAAGGCGGCTCGAAGGCCGCGATCCTGGTCCATCCCAATGAACTGTGCGATCGCAGCGTCAAGGCATTTGTGGATGCGATGCTCGACCTGATTGTCGATCGCGAAGACGTGACCCCCCGCATTGTCGACAGGCTCGGCCAACGCGAACTGATCTACCTCGGCCCGGATGAAAACATTTCCCCAAGGCTCATCAACTGGATTGTGGCCCGCGCTGCGCAGCGTGGATACCCAGTGCCGACGGCCCTGATGAGCAGCAAGCCGGGTGCAGGCATCAACCATAAGGAGTTTGGAGTCACCAGCGAAGGCGTGGTGGTCTTCCTCGATGTCGGCCTCCGGTCACTTGGCATCGACCCACGGACCCAAAGCTTCACGGTCAAGATGACGGGGGGCCCGGATGGCGATGTTGGAGGCAATGCCATTCGGATCATGCACCGTGAGTTCGGCGCCCACGCCCGCATCGTCGGTATCGCCGACGGCAGTGGTTCGGCCGAAGACCCCGACGGACTGGATCACGAAGAACTCCTTCGGCTTGTCGACGAGGCCCTGCCGATCTCGTCCTTCGATCGGTCCAAACTCGGCCAGGGGGGCCGGGTGGCGGACCTTGAGGAAGCGGATGGTGTGCGGTACCGCAACACCCTCCACAACCGCGTCACGGCCGACGCGTTTCTCCCGTGTGGAGGCAGGCCAGCCACGGTTCACGCGGCCAACTGGCGAGAGTTTCTCCGTGATGACGGCACACCGTCCAGCCGTTTGATCGTGGAAGGCGCCAATCTGTTTCTCACGCCCGAGGCTCGATCGCACCTCGCCGATGCTGGCGCTGTCATCTTCAAGGACTCCTCAGCGAACAAGTGCGGCGTGATCTGCTCGAGTTACGAGATTGCGGCGAGCATGCTGTTGACCCCGGACGAGTTCATCGCCATCAAGCAACAGTTCGTGGACGAGGTGCTCGTCAAGCTTCGCGAAATGGCCCGGCTCGAGGCAGACCTGCTCGCTCGCATGCTTCGCCGCCAGCCCAGGCTGCATCTCCCGGAGGCGAGCGTCCGCCTGAGCCGCGCGGTCATTCGGACCGCCGATGCGATCGAGTCATCGATCGAGCGGCTCGACAATGGTCAACGCGAGGTGATGGCTTCGGTGTTGCGGGACCACCTTCCCGACATCCTCTGCACCACAGCATGTGACCGGCTGCATGACCGCATGCCGGTCGCGTACCGCCGGTGGCTGATCGCCAAATCGCTCGCGGCCCGCATTGTGTACCGAGAGGGCATCGAAGCCGTCGAGGCCGTGCAAGCCGAGTCGCTCGGCCCGTTGGCCGCGGAGTTTCTCCAGCGTGAGATCGACCGCGAGCGTCTGGCCGGCGAAGTCGACGCGTCCGGCGTTGCAGACGCCGCAGAGATTGCCAATCTGCTCCGCACGACGTCCATTCTCTCAACCATCCACAGCACAGAGGCCGACGCCCCGTGATGCTGCCGGCAAGCATGGCCCTGGCCTGCGCGCTCGCCGCACCGCCACTCCCTGCACCCGGGGCGGCACCGGACGCGGCCGGGACCGAGCAAGACGAAACCACGGCGGCGGCACGCGTCATTGTCCACTACGACGGCCGCCATCGGCTGTGCGGCGTACTGACTTCCGACACGGACCACGGGGTGAGCATTCGCGGCGGCGATGGCAAAACCCACCACATCGAGCGACCCCGCATCGTGGCGGTGGAACCCCTGTTGAATCTGCCCGCCCCGGCCGAAGGCATCGTGCAGATGACCGATGGCCGGCGATTCAGAGGCCTGATCCGAAGCGACGCCTGCGAGGCCGTTGACCTGCTGCTGCACGAGGTTCCCCTTCAGATCGACCGCAACAAGGTCGCCGCCGTCTGGCTGCTCGAGCCGGTGCATGTCCGCCATGCCGCGCTCAAGCCGATGATGCCAGTCGACCGGCCTGGACCGCATCTGTCACTGTGCCGATGGCTCATCGCCGAAGGCGCCTGGGACCTCGCCGTCACCGAACTGGAATCGCACACGAGCGCCCATCGCTCCGTCGAAGCCGCCAGGCTGCTGAGACTGGCCAGGGCCCAGCAGAAACTCACCCGAACCGAACCTGGCACGGGCCCCGACGAGGCGAACACACCGACGTCTGAGATGCCCGACCCGGTCGACGATGCAGCCGTCAATCTGGTGCGGGTGTACGAAGTCGACTTCGAAGACCCCCCCCCGCTCCGCATTGATCGCGAGACGCGGCTCGCGTTTCTTGAAGCCTACGCAACCAGTTCTCTGCTCCCCCAGGTCGGCCCCGAACGCGACGCGCTGCTTGACGGTGATCCGCTGGACCTGCTCAAACTCATGTTTGCCCACCGCGCTCGGGAGTTTTATGGCCGCGTGCAAGTGCTTGACGAACCCGATGCACTTCGGCGGTTCCGCCAAAGCGTGCACGATGCGTGGCTCCTGCCGCGGTGCGGCATGCGAGCGTGCCACGGAGGCCCGGACGCCGGGCGGTTCATGCTGCTCAGGAGCGGCCGAATGGACGATCGCATCCGCACGAGCAACCTCCTTCTGCTCGAGGCCTTTGCCGATGAAGGCAGGCCCATGATCAACTGGAAGACGCCCGAGCAGTCCCTGCTGATTCAATACGCGTTGCCCGTGGACGTCGCCGAGTTTCCCCACCCTCCGGTGTCGGGGTGGAGACCCGCGATGGACGATGTCCAGAGCCACAGAGGCACCTTGACGACCGATTGGATCCGTTCCATGCTGGCCGATCCGCGACCCGAGTATCCGGTCGCCCCACCCGCCCTGCCCACCACACCCACGACGGATGCCCCTCGCATGCCGAGGTAGAGGCCATCCCCCCCCGCCTGCTATAGTTCTCGGCCTCTGGGGGCCATGGAGAGTCGTCATCATGTTCGCCCATTCCCGTTCGCTGCGCGTGCCGGCAGCCCTCTTCGTCGCCGCCCTGACCGCCTGTGAGAACCAGGAGGCCGCGGACCACCGCGCCGCCACGGCTACGGTCAGGACCGCAACGGCGGGGATGCAATCAATGTCCACGGACGCGCAGAAGGCCGCCACCGAACTCGAACGAATCGTCCGCGACCTGCGCGGCATGCGTGGCGGGTCCAAGCCGCTCGAGGCGAGCGCCCAACGCCTGATCGGCAATGCCGAGCTCAGACTCGGCGACCTCGCCTGGAAGGCTGGCGAACCTGCCCGGAACGATGCGACCGCGGCGGCCATGAACGTCGCGGTGCTCGCAGCAGCTGCTGAACGCCGCATGGGGCATGCTGAACATCACGACGCCCTCGTCTCCAACCTGGCGACCGACCAGTTGGAAGCGGTCAGAATGGCGACAACCCACCAACACGATGCCGCTTCCCGGTTTCAGGCAGATCGGCTCCCCGACCTGCAGGCACTCGAAGCTGCAAACGCCACGGCGAAAGCCGAGTCGCTTGCCCTTCGCGTTGAAGCTTCGAGCCTGCGGACCCAGGCGGACGGCGTCGATGGCGTCAATGGGCAACCGCTGCGTGTTCGAGCTGCCGAACTGGAGTTGAAGGCCGCGGACATCGAGGCCGAGATGGAGCGGCGTTCGGCCGAAATCGAACTGCAGCACCGCCAGGTTCTCGACCAGCTGGGCCTCCGGGTGAACGCCGCTGCCGACCTGCTGCAGGTCGTGGACGGCGAGATCGACCGCACACAGCGTCTGGCCGACGCAACCCGCGCGCAGTCCGAGGCCGCGCATCAGGACATTGCCGCACTGGCCGGCGACCTGGCTGCCACCGCGACGGGGCTGATTGACCTGCTGACCGGTTCGACCCAGCAGGACTATGAGGCTGCGTTGGGGCACTTCGATGCGGCCGCGTCGGCGACCGCCAAGGCATCCCGGCTGGCCGATCGCGGCGCCAAAGACGCCGATCGGCTGGCTTCCATCAGGACGCACCTGGCCATCCTGACGATCGCGCAGGCGCGCAAGGCCCGGCTGGCAGACGCCATTGGGGTGCTCGAAGTCGTCTCGAACATCAGAGAGGTCCACGACGTGTCGGGCCGCTGGAGCGAGACACGTCAGGTGCTTCAGGACCAGCTCGACCAGGCAGCGTCAACCGCATCCAACGCCAAGGCGGAGGCAGCAGGGCTGGCCGGTGGCCTGGGAGACGATCTCGGCGCGCTCCTGCTCGGCGTCGTCGAGGACGAGCCGCCCGCCGCAGAGTAGCCACGCCTGCTCAGGCTTCGGCCCGGCCCACCGCTGCAGCGGCGGCCGCGCGGATCATCTCCGACTCCTCAGCATCCGAAGCGATGTCCCGCAGCCGCCCGACCAAGGGCGACGAGCGGTCCTTCGACACCAGAGCGCCGGCAACGATGCAGGCGTTCCGCCGGATCATGTCGAGCGAGGCGCGCGTGACTGGCGATCCGCCAAGAGCCTCAATTCGCTGATCTGCACCCCAGTCAAGGACCTGGGCGACGTCCAGAGCGGCGTGCCGGGGCGCATAGTCAGCTCGCACGGGCGCAGCACGTGTTCGGCGGGTCGGCGCATTGTGCGGGCACACGGTCTGGCAGGTATCGCACCCAAAGATCCACGCACCGATTTCCGCGTGCAGTGATTCGGGGATGGTGCCACGATGCTCGATCGTCAATGCCGAGATGCACAGCCGCGCATCGAGACTCCATGGCGTGAGGGCTTGGGTTGGACATGCATCGATACACCGCGTGCAAGTACCGCAGGGATCGTCTTGGGTGTCCGGCGTCGCAGCGATGTCGAGCGTGGTCATCACCTCTCCGAGCAGCATCCACGAGCCGATTCCGGGATCGATCAACAACGTGTTCTTGCCAACCCGCCCCAGACCTGCCGCTTCGGCGATGGGGCGCTCAAGCAGCGGTGCCGTATCGACGCACACGCGAAATGCCGCGTCGGGGTGCCGCGCTCGCCACGCGTCGGCCAACCCGTGCAATCGCTTCTTGATGACGCGGTGATAGTCCCGTCCGCGGGCGTAGGCGGCGATGCGGCCGGGCTCGTGCTCCGAGGGGCGCGGAGGCTCGTATCGGTCTGCCACGCAGATGATCGCGCGGGCCCCATCCAACAGACTGGCGGGATCGGCCCGAACGTCCAGATGCCGCTCCATCCAGTGCATCGATCCGTGCATTCCCGCCTTGATCCATGCGGGCAGGGCGTCGCCGTGCCGCGGTGGTTCGACGCGGGCGACGCCGGCGCGGGCAAACCCTGCCGCGATGCATTCATCCAGAAACGGCGAGGCATCCAATGAAGCGTGCATCATGCACCGCCATCGGTCGGTTCCAGCGCTGCGTGCGCCGCCGGGAGCGTCCGCGGGCCGAACTCGACGAAGTCCACCGTGATGGTCGCCCCCTGTGGTCTGCGTCCGAGCCTCAGGACTCGGCCGAGCCCGAATCGTGGGTGGCGGACCGGCTGTCCGGGGTGCACGGTGATCACCGGGGCTGGAGCGCCCCACGGGTCGTCCGGTTCGACACGGCGGACCGACTGGGCAGGAATCTCGGTCAGGAACCGGCTCTCGGCCTGTCGTTCCTGAATGCCGCGCTGTGTTCGCGACTGCGCGTGGCACAGCAGCAGATGCATACGTGCGCGTGTCATGCCCACGTAGCAGAGTCGCCGCTCTTCTTCGAGCTGCGGCATGTCGTCGCTGGCCCGCGCGTGCGGAAGTATGCCCTGCTCGCAGCCGACGATGGCGACGGCATCGTACTCAAGTCCCTTGGCCGCATGCAGCGTCATGAGCGTGACGGCCCCCTGTTCTGGATCAATCGTGTCGGCATCGGCGACGAGCGAGATCGACTCCAACCACTCAGCAAGACGAACCGCCGCGGAGCCACCGGCATCCTGGTCGATCATGCCGTCGCGGTCGGCGGCGGCGCTGACGAGTTCCTGGAGGTTGGCCAGGCGGTCTGCATCTTCCTCTCCCGAGCGGGCGCGAAGCATGGCTTCCAGGCCGGATTCGTCAAGCACCCGCGCGACCAGGTCTGCGAGGCCGACTTCAATCAACGAGCCTGCCAGCACAGACCTCCATCCATCGATCAGGGACGTGAAACGACCGATCGCCTTGACCGACCGCGCTGCCAGTCCCTCAACCTCGTTGCACCGCCGCATCGCCTCGATCAGCGTGGTGTCGTGCCGCGCGGCGAATCGCTCCAAGCGCTCCATGCTGGTTCCGCCAATGCCTCGCGCCGGAACATTCACGATACGACGGAGCGAAATGTCGTCCGACTCGTTGCGAATCACACGCAGATAGGCCAGCGCGTCCTTGATCTCCTTCCGCTGGTAGAACGCGGTTCCACGCGCGACGATGTGGGGGATGCCGGCATTGCGGAAGACCTCCTCGACGACGCGGCTCAACGCATTGAGCCTGTACAGCACGACCATTTCGTTCCAGGGAACATCCTGTTCCTCGTGAAGTCTCTTGAAACGCTCGACGACTTCACGTGCCTCGTCGTGTTCGTCCAGCGCCGTCAGCATCACGGGCTGCTCGCCGCCCTCAAGTTCCGTGTGCAGGTCGCGGGCCCTGTGACTCTCATTGCAGGCAATGAGACCCGCGGACGCTTCGACGATGTGGGACGTGCTCCGGAAGTTTCTGCCGAGGGACACGGAAATGGCACCGGCGTATTGGGACTCGAAGTCGAGAATGTTGGAAATG
>CAZSSV010000116.1:0-7306 GCA_964609425.1 uncultured Isosphaeraceae bacterium
CCAACCCCCCGTGCAGACTCGGTACGACCGGTGCCACCAAGCCCAGAACCAGCCCCGCTGCTGCGCCGACAGCCACCCACACGGCGCCGCGTTGACGGGCAGGCCGTACCAGCCAGCCGACCAGGAACACCCCGAGGGGCAGGGCCATCGCAGCGGCGAGATACGTGAGGCTCTCAAGTCGAATGCCCAGACCATGCAGGTTGTTGAAGTCGCTGCTGACCAGGCCACCCCACCGCACCCACAGCGGAATCCGCAGCAGTCCGGCCACCACCACCGCCACCCACCATGGCCAACTTCGCCAGGATTCGCGAGCAAAGGCCGCCAGACAGATCGCCGGTGCCCACGCCACCGCATGCGGCCGGCTGTGCAACATGACTGCCAGCAGCAGCGCTGTCAGAACCGGACCGGCCACGCGATGAGCCGTGCAGTTTCCCGCCCCAAGCCCCCATGCCGCGACCGCCAGCATGAGCAGTGTCAGCAGGACAAACGACGCCTCGCCCATCACCAACTGCCCGAAGATCAGTTCCTGAGGCAGCAGCGCCAACATGATCGTCACGATCAGCAGCGGCGGCCCGCGAATGCCGCACGCCGCCGCGAGTATCAGCAGTGGCACGCCCGAGAGCACAAAGCACAGCACCGACACCAGGCGCAGCGCCGCCAGCATGCCAGGCGGTGCCGGCGCCGGCCCGCCCTCGACCGGTGGATCGAAGACGCCCTTGGCCAGGCCATGCCGCCCCCCCGGCGGCGCATCGGGCCCCGCAACCTCCTGCGGGTCTTCAATCAGGAGCGACCCGACGGCCGCATAGGGCCAGATCAGCGCCGGTCCTTTGGTTTCCTGAAAGTCAATCGCCGTATCCACCGACCACCCATGGCGAATGATCTCGGCGATGGGGCGTGTGATCCATCGCTCGTCAAAGAGGGGACCGCGCCCGCCAATCTCTGTGCCCCACCGAAGCCCGAACGCAAGCACCAGAAGGAGCACCAGCGAAGCCATCGCCCAGTTCCGATCGCTGCGGGCTCGCTGAACGTCCAAGTCGATGCTGTTCATGCGTCGCCCCGAACGGCGTGCACATTGACATACCCGCGTTTCGGGCAGGCGTTCATGATGCTTTCGGGCGTCGCGGCGACGGAGTGGCCCCGCCGCTCGTCGATCAGGAAGAGATCAAAGCCATCATGGCAAAAACGTTCGAGAACGGACCGGGGGTCCGTGCCACCCTTCTTGAGCAGCGCGGGCGTGAACTCAAACAGCACTTGCAAGGGGCGATCGCTCCCAAGGGTCCGAGTCATGCCTGCAAGCACCAACGGCTCAGCGCCCTGCACATCCATCTTGATGACATCCGGCTCGATGCCGTGCCGCGCGAGCCACTGATCGAGTTGGTACACCGGAACTCGCAGACCGCCCGATGCTTCGCTCAGCCGGTGATCCCCGGTATTGAACCGCGAGCGTGCCAACTGCATCTCACCGTCGCGGTCGGCCACGGCCGCCGGGACGACCGTGGCGTTCTCGCACCCGTGCCTGTCGAGATTGCGCTGAAGAAGTGTCCGATTGGCAGGGTCTGGCTCAAAGGCGACCACCGTGCCGGTCGGGCCGACCGCGGCCGAAGCCGGCACCGCAAACAAGCCGACGTGGGCCCCAATGTCGATGAACGTGCCACCGGTCCGAAGCGCCGTCTGGCAGGCTGCCCGACTCGCAGGCTCATAGTCGCCGGTGGACGCAATCTCAAAGGTGACCCCGAAGTCGGCCGGATGCACGTCATACCGCCGGCCGTCGACTGCGACCTCGCTCGCCTGCCGCCGCCGCAGCCACCAGAGGCCCAGCCACCTGGCCGGCGGAAACCCGGACAACACGGGGCGAATGAGCGGTGCCAGTGCGGCTCGCAGTCGGCAAAAAGTCGTGACGCGTTCCATCGAGAGGGGGCCCAGAGGTACCCCTTGCATCGGGCCAAGCACCCCCCTGGCTGAAGCAGACCTCTCAGAGCACATCGCACATGACCGAGTCGGCCAGCAGCAGGCCCGCGCTGGTCAGCCGCAGATGGTCCTCAGCCCACACAAGCAGGCCCGCCTGCACGTGCGATTCAATGGCCGCCGACCGAGCCGCGCCGCGCAGCGGCGTGCTGCAGCCGCGTTCGATCACATCCCGTGGCACACCGTCCAGCAGGCGAAGCCCGAGCATGAGCTGCTCCCCTGCCCGGCCGTCGGAATCGAGCCGCTCGACAGTATCGATGCTCGAGAGTCCCTTCCCCGCGAGCCATGGGCCCAGCCTGGGCACATTGCGCCACCGCGTCCCGTCGACATGGCCCGATGCCGATGGGCCCAGGGGCCACCAATTGCGGTTCTTCCAATAGGTCTCATTGTGGAGGCAACGGTGGCCGGGCACCGCCCAGTTGCTGATTTCGTAGTGCTCAAATCCCGCCCCTTTCAGCGCCGAACAGGTGCGTTCATACATCGCCCGCTCGACATCATCAGATACGCGGCGAACGCGGCCCTGCTCCAGGCGATGGCGGAGCGGCGTTCCAGGCTCGTACGTCAGGCCATAGCAACTGAGGTGCGACGGCGCGAGCGCGATCGCCTGGTCCAGATCCCAGGCCCACGTGGTGAGTGGCTCGTCCAGGCCGGGCACGCCGAAGATGAGGTCCAGCGAGATCTCCGTGATGCCCGCTCGACGCAGCACATCGACGGCCATCGGCACCGATCCCACGGTATGCCGCCGCTCCAGCGCGGCCAGCGCCCGACGATCGAAGGATTGGGCGCCCACACTCACCCTGCCCACCCCACAGCCGGCCAGCACACCGGCGATGGCATCGGTCACCGTCTCGGGGTTGGCCTCCACCGTCCACTCACGAACCTGATGCCCACCGCGATCCAGCAACGCGCTGAGGCCCTCCAGCAGCCGCCGCAAGCCGGCGGGGGGAAGATGCGTCGGCGTACCGCCGCCGATGAACACCGACGTCACGCCGGGCCGAAGTGCCGGAATGACGGCACCTGCTTCATCGAGCAGGCGATCGACATAGGCCATGCGGTCGCTGTCCCTGCCGGCGATGGTGAAGAAATCGCAGTAGTGGCACCGGTGGACGCAAAAGGGCACATGAACATAAATACCTTGAACACACGCACCTACGCCATCATCACCCGCCAAGACGGCAGCAGCGGTCTGGAAGCCCGAAGGGGGATCAGGCCGCGTGGTGGTATGATCGATCACGTGCAAGCGGGACATCAGACGGTGTCCTGTAGGTGGATGATCCTCATGCGAGGATCGGGACCGGGACGTGCATCCTAGAGGGGTTTGTCGTGCAGTTGGCGTTGATCATGCAGACCGGCGGTGAAACCGATCGGACGTTCCCGATCCAGCGCGACCGGACCGTCATCGGCCGGGACGGACGCTGCGATCTCCGTCTGCCGCTGCCGTCGATCTCGCCCAAGCACTGCGAAATCACGTTGGAGAACCAGCGCGCCGTGCTCCTGAGCCGCGACGCGGGCAGTGAGATCCTTCTCAATGGCCAACCGGTCAGCCAGGCCGAACTGTCCGATGCGGACGAGGTTCGCATCGGACCGGTGACCTTCCGGGTGGCCATCACACTTCTCGGACGGGATGGATCGACCCGCATGACCATCGAACGCGGCGGCGACTGAGCCCGTCTCCAACCCCTACCATTGGCACGATGAATCGATCAATCGCTACCGCCGTGGTCGGCTTGCAATGGGGCGACGAGGGCAAGGGAAAGGTCGTCGATCTGCTCGCGGCCAGCCATGACGTCATCGCCCGATACAACGGCGGCGCCAACGCGGGGCACACGGTCGTGGTCGAAGGCGAGCGGTATGCCCTTCACCTGCTGCCCTCGGGCATTCTCTCGCAAGACAAGACCTGCGTCATCGGCAACGGCGTTGTCGTCGATCCGCGGCAAGTGCTCATCGAAATCGAGACGCTGGCCGAGCGCGGCATCCACGTCGACGCGTCGCGGCTGCTGATTTCCGATCGGGCCCATGTGGTCATGCCGTACCACAAGGAGCATGACGCAGCCCTCGAAACGGCGCTCGCAGGCGCCGCCGACAAGGGCGACGAAAATCTTTCCATTGGTACGACCCGGCGCGGCATCGGACCAACCTACGCCGACAAGGTGCATCGCTCGCTGGCGATCAGAATGGGCGATCTCCTGGACCAGCAGGTCCTGCGTCGCCGGCTTGACATCGTCTGCGCCATCCGCGGACGCGAACTGGAAGCGCTCGGCGTCGACTTGCCGCCGCTCGATCCAGCCGCCTTGGCGACGGAGTACCACGCCTTGGGGCAGCGGCTGGCACCGCACATCACCGACACCGTCTACGCCCTTCACGATGCGGTCGCGGCTGGACGGCGCATCCTGTTCGAGGGTGCCAATGCGTGCCTGCTCGACATCGACCATGGGACGTTTCCCTACGTCACCAGCAGTAACTGCTCGACGCTGGGCATTCCATCCGGAACCGGCCTGCCGGGCACCGTGATTTCAGACGTAGTCGGCATTGTCAAGGCGTATGGCACCCGCGTGGGCGAAGGCCCCTTCCCCACGGAAGACCTGGGCGAGGCAGGCTCGCGGATCCGCGAGCGTGGCCATGAGTACGGCACCACAACCGGGCGGCCGCGCCGCTGCGGCTGGCTCGACCTGGTGGCGGTCAAGTATTCGGCCATGGTGTGCGGGTGCACGTCTCTGGCCGTCATGCTCCTGGACGTTCTCAGTGGGTTCGAGTCGCTCCAGCTCTGTACGGGGTATCGGCTTGCCGATGGGACGGTGTCGGATCGTTTCATCCCGGATGCCCGCAGACTGGCCCAGGTAGAGCCGGTCTGGGAAACGGTGAGCGGATGGTCCGAAGAGATCGACGGCATGACCAGCATGGACGCGCTTCCGGCGGCTGCCCGCGCGTACCTGGACCGCATCGCAGACTATGTCGGCTGCCCCGTCGAGATCGCGAGTGTCGGACCTGACCGAAAGCAGACGATACGCTGCGTCGAGGCCGCGAGCCTGTGACCGACGAGACATTCGAGATTCCCCCGGAGCAGCGGCCCAGGCATATCGCCGTCATCATGGACGGCAACGGACGCTGGGCCCAGGCGCACGGATTGGACCGAATCGACGGGCACCGCGCGGGGACCGATGCCGCCCGCACGACCATTGAAACATGCGGAAGGCTCGGCATCGAGGCCTTGACGCTCTACTCCTTTTCCACCGAGAACTGGAATCGACCGAAGGCGGAAGTCGCAGCCCTCATGGGGCTCGTCCAGGAAATGCTCCCTGGCGAGCACGACGGCATGATGGAGAATGGCGTTCGGTTCCGAGCGATCGGTGACCGCGGCGATCTTCCGCCACCAGTGGTGGCGGCACTTGAGGAGGCCGAGCGCCTCACACGTGGCAACGACCGCCTGCACCTCAACATCGCCTTGAACTACGGGTCGAGGCAGGAGATTCTGCACGCGGCTCAGACCCTCGCGGCGAAGGTGGCCGCTGGCGAGCTCCGCCCTGTCGATATTGACGAGGCCATGTTCAGTGATGCGCTCTGGACCCGCGAGCTGCCGGACCCGGATCTGCTCATACGCACGAGCGGTGAAATGCGCGTGTCGAACTTTCTGCTCTGGCAGATTTCATACGCTGAGATCGTCGTGACCGACACGCTGTGGCCGGACTTTGATGGCGAGTCGCTGAAGGAGGCGGTTCGCGCGTATGCAGCGAGATCGCGGCGATTCGGGGCGCGTCCGTAGTCGCCGTGTGGCCAGGAGCGTCGCGGCCCTGGCGATGGCCCATGCTTCGCCGGATTCGGCCAGCCACATCGCACCACCCATGGACGACCCCCGCCCGCCGCCGGCGAGCGGCTGCAGGGACCGATGCCGCGATCAGTCGGCGATTCGTTGCAGCAGGAGAATGCGTGGACGATCGCCGGGGCTGTCCACATTGCTGCGGTCCACCAGCATGACGTACCGCGAGTCGTCCACGATCTGGTCGCGGTCGGTGGCGTCCCACACACCCGTGTCCGGATTGCGGCGGAAGGTCCGCACGCGCAGGTGGACGGTGAACACGTCGGAACGGGTCGTGACAATGTTGGAGATGCCACTGAAGAGCAGCGACTGCTCCTCGGCGTCGCCCGCGACCCGGTCGCCGGTGAGGTGCAGTTCGCGGTACCGGGCATCTCCCGTACCGGCGATATCGAGCGGGTCGACGGTCTCGTAGTCTGCCACGTACTCGTAGCGGCTCAGTCCGGGCACCTGCGAGTCCAGCAGTCGGTCCGTATCGGTGGCCAGGAAGGCGCCCGGGTCGTCCAGGGCGTCGCGGCGACGCGTGCCGGTCGAGTCCACCGACGAGCGGCTGTCCCACATGGGCGAACCGCCCGAGGACGTTCCGTCATCACCATGCACCTGGCCCGACTGGAAGCCAAAGGGCGATCGCCCCGACCAGTCCATCCGCCACGAATCGGCGGCGACAGATGTGCCGAGATGTTCGCGGATGTCCTCGTCTTCGGTCCCATCACCATCAATATCGACAAGTGCAAAGTCGTAGTACGCGGGGCGCGAGAGATTCAGAAGTTCGCCAATGCCCGCAAACCCGCGTGCACCTCGACTGAACCGAATCCCATTGTCCGACTCCGTGTCCGCGATCGACGGCATGTTGTACCGATCGGCGAGGGCATCGTAGGCGGCATCGACACTCACAAGCAGGTCGTCATCGGTATGAGGCTGGCCGTCAATGCCCCACCCATCACGCGGATGCCCAGCCCCCCGATCGACGTATGGCGGACCATCGGGCACACCCGGAATCAGGGTCGAGTCTGGCGCATCCAGTTGGGAATGAAACAGCGGATCGAAGTACGCCGGCGCCGATTCGGCCTCATTGAGGTACGGCAGATGCCCCCCACCGTCTCGATACTGCGCAATCGCCTCCGCCACGGCCGTTCGGGGGTGGCGACTGTACGGTCGCTCGGGCTGCAGGTTTCCGGCGTTGAAGTCATCGAGCAGCGAAGTCCCGGCGGTGTTGGGATCGCCATGCACCATGCGATACATGTGTGGCATGCTGCGGAGCACCTCAACCGGGGCGGTGTTGATGTTCACCATGCCACGCGTCGGTCGCCCTTCGTAGCCACCGGCATTGTCAAAGCTTGAACTCCGCGCGGCAAGTTGAAGCCCTGAGGGCGGATCTGCATACAGCACCCAGTCTTCCGGGTCGTCGATGAAGCCGTCGCGGTACTCCGACGCATAGGACTCCAGGCTGTTCGGATCACTCTCCACGAGGTCGTAGATGCCCGGTCCGTCACAGACAAACATATCGAGCAGTCGCTGCGCGGCCGGAAG